>JALULG010000082.1 GCA_027040785.1 bacterium | reverse complement strand
TACCTCTTCTGAGTTTAAACCAAACCATAGCTACCATGTTACATTAAAAAAGGGATTAAGCTCCTATTATCGTGAACTTAAAGAGCCTCTTGAGTATAAGTTAAAGACAGCTGACCGTCAAAAAACTATTTTATTTGATGAGAAGAAACCTTATATATCTAATCATGGAGAGTTGAGTTTTTCATCGGTCAATGTACAAAAGGCTACTCTGATAGTAGAACGTGTTTTAGATGATAACTTACGCTACTTTATGAATTTTAATAATGCTAATGAAGAGCAGGTAGACCATTTAGTTAAAGAGGTTTTTAAAAAAGATTTAAGCGGTAATTACCGAATCGCTACTCTTGATATTTAAAATTCTGATATTAAAAAAATTTAAAAATTTATCGGAGTTTTTTGATCAATAATTTCCACCCAAGTAGCTCCCCTGTTAAATTTTATTTCCTTATTGTTTTTATCAAAATAACGAGTTCGATTTTCTTTGTTATTTTTCTTCCAAGTAGCTTTGATTGTTTTACCATCAAGAAAAATAATCGCTTCTCCCTTGCCGATGATTTTTATCTTTTTTCTATCTTCCTTATCTATTGAACTAATATTTGTTTTTTGAATGATTAAATTTTTGGCGCTTATTTGTTTTTTGTTATTGGCATCAATATGCTTTTCTTCTGATTGATATCTGTAATAAAAATTTGTTTTTTTATCATACACCCACTGAACATTATTGTTAAAAGTTGAAAAATCAATTTTTATTTTTTGTTTTTTATCTTCTCTTTTTTCCATTTCAATGTCATATTTAAAAAGCCATTTTTCAATTTTTTTCTTTTTTAAATAATATTCTTTGATTGCTTGATTTAAAAGTTCGGTTGAAGTATAAACATTATGAGGTCTTTTTCTTTTGGAACTGCGCCAAAAATATTTACTTTGAAAAAATTGATTTAAATCAAAAAGATTCTGTTTTCTTTTTAAAATTCTAAGCGCTTGCGGACTCCCGCCCACATGAGCGTAAATTGGAGAAAATGCATTTGCCAAGGTTATAAAATACGGTCGCGCGCTTCTGACGGGCCCCAATTTTTCAATTTTCTTATCATTGGTGAAAATGGCTAAGAATCTGGTAATTCCTCCTTCTACCGGAATTTCAAAAACCAAGCCGGCTTCACTTAGGCCGGCTTGAGGCCGGGCTTGTTTGTGATTTTCAATCATTATTGCCAATGGAAAAGTATTTTTTTCTTTGGAAACAAAAATTCCGTCAATTTCTCTTTCTTTTTTGTTTTTTAAATTATCTGTTTGCTTTTTATTTGCGATTGTTTGGGTTTTTTTATCGCAAAAATTAATTTTTCTTTGAGTTTCGGGAATGTTTGTTTTGTTTAAGGAAAAATATGTTATCCAAAAAAAAGAAGTCAAAAAAACACCCCCCAGAAAAGTGATTATTGGGAGTGATTTTAAAAATCTTTTTTTTATTTTCTTTTTCATAATTTTATTATACTATATTTTGAAAAAAAGAAAAAACGTCCCCGAAGGAACGTTATTGGTTTTATGTTTTTTTTTCTATTTCTTCCCAGTGACTGGAAGTTGTTATATCCCAGAAAAAATTTTTTTTCTTTTTTTCTGTCTCAATTCTCACCCACTTCCGGGCTTCCTGGGGTTTCAGGACGTAATGTCCTGTTTCAATTTGACGCCCTACCCAATAGGCGTCAACTGTGTTGATGGTCCTTTTGAATATTATCAGGAGAGAAAAAACAAAGAGTAAAATAATTATCTTTCTGAAAAGTTTTTCCATTTTAATATCCTCCTTTGTTTTCTTTTGTTGATTACGCCGTTTAAAATCAAAATTTGATCTTAAACGGCGTAATCAATTTTATTATTTCCGATTTATTTTTTCCCAAACCACCAACAAAGGACTTGCCAAAAAAATGGATGAATATGTTCCGATAACAACTCCGATAATTAAAGCCAGAACGAAATTTTTGGTTGTTTCTCCGCCAAAAAAGTAAAGAGATAATAAAACCAATAAAGTGGTTAATGAGGTATAAAAAGAACGTAAGATATTTTGATTAACACTTTTGTTAACAGTATTTTCAAATTTATAATCGTAATGTTTTAAATTCTCCCTAACTCTGTCAAAAATAACAATCGTATCGTTTACCGAATAACCTAATATGGTTAGCAGCGCGGCTACAAAAGGAGCATTAACTTCGGTATTGTAAAATTTTCCCAAAAAAGCGAATACTCCCATGGTAATTAAAATGTCGTGAAATAAAGCGATGATTGCGATAATTCCGTATTTCCATGAAGATATTGGCCGTGAAACATGTCTGAATGCCCAAGCGATAAAAACAATAATCATTATTAACGCTATTATTATAGCATAAAAAGTTTTTTCTTTCAACTCGTTTCCAATCACCGGTCCAATTGAATCAAATCTTTTTTCTATAAGCAGGTTTCCCTCTTTGTTTTTTTCTTTAATTTCCTCACCTTCTTTTTTCTCCACTATTTTTGTTTCTCCCGCGATTTTTTTAAGAATTTTTTGATGAGTTTCTTCGTCCACGTTTTTAAACCTTAATAAAATCCCTTTTTCTCCAATCGGCTGAACGTTTATATCGCCTAAATTAAAATCTTTTAATTCATTTTTAATTTTATCAATAGACGGTCTTTTTTGGGTATATTCCACTTCCAATAAACTGCCACCGGTAAAATCTATGCCTAAATTAAGGCCCCAAGTGAACAAACCGAAAATACTTAAAATAACTAAAATTGCGGAAAAGCTGAAATATATTTTTCTTTTACTGATAATTTCCATATTTATTTAATTAATTTTTAATAAAACTTTTTAATAATAATCTAGTAACAACAATGGCACTAAACATACTGATTAAAATTCCAATACTTAAAGTAATGGCGAAACCTTTCACCATGCTGGTTGAGAACCAAATCAATATTAATGAAGTTAATAAAGTGGAAACATTTCCGTCTCTGATTGACGGCCATGCTCTGTTAAAACCGTCATCTATTAGTTGCATGCCTTTTTTACCTATTTTCTTTTCTTCTTTCATTCTTTCAAATATCAAAACATTGGCATCAACCGCCATTCCGATAGATAAAATCAATCCACTAAGTCCGGCCAAAGTGATGGTAATTCCGAAAAACTTAAAAGTGGCCAATGTTAAAATTCCGTAAACCAAAAGAGCGACTGCGGCAGTCAGACCGTAAAAACGATAAATTATAATTAAAAATAATATTATTAGAAGTAAACCGTAAAATCCGGCTTTTAAGCTTTTTTCCAGAGAAATTTTCCCCAAGCTGGCGCCAACCGTATTTTGACTGATTAATTTAATCGGTACCGGTAATGCTCCGGCGTTTAGTCTTTGAGCCAAGAGTTTGGCTTCTTTAATATCAAAGTTTCCGGAGATTACCGCTTTGCCGTCTCTGATTTCCTCTCTGATAACCGGAGTGCTGATTGGACTTCCGTCTAAGAATATCGCCAAACGCTTACCAATATTGGTTTTAGTAATGCTGGCAAATAATTTTTTTCCTTCATCATTAAAAACCAAAGCAACTTGCGGTTCATTGGTGTTGGGGTCAAATTGCACCTGACTTTTAACTAATTGTTTTCCGGACAAACCGGTATTTTTCCAAGTTAATTTTGAATCAACATAATCTAATTTACTTTTAGTTCTAATCAATATATGTTTTGCTCTTACTTCCGTATCATCGCTCCCATCAGGTTTAGGACCACCTTTCACTTCTTCTTTTAAAATGATATGATAACCGAATTGTGTTTTAACCGGTTTTTTGGTAAATTCTCCAACTTTTAAATTATCAAAAATGGCTTTTTCAAATTCCGGAACCATCATACCTCTTTTGGCAAAACCAAGTTCCCCGCCTTTGTCTTTTGTGCCGGGATCTTCAGAGTATTTTTTAGCCAATTCATCAAAATTAGACCCGTCTTTTTTAAGTTCTTTGATAATTTTTTTTGCTTTTTCAAGCGCTTTTTTGTTATATTCTTCCATTTCTTTTTTTTCTTCCGGGCTTAAATCTCTTTTGCTTTCAGCGCTTTCCAATTTAAACTCCAAAATAGGCGTTTCCCCTATCATTTTAATCGCTTTGTTAACATCGTGAACTCCGGCCAATTCAACTATTAAACGCCATTTATCACCGGAATGATTTGTTTGAACTATCGGTTCGGAAACACCAAAAGCGTTAACTCTTCGTTCTATCACATCCCTAACCCCTTCCAAAGCGGCGATTTTTTCACTTTCTCCGCCCTTTATTTGCGAAAGATCAGCTTCGTAAACAAGGTGAGTTCCTCCTTGCAGGTCTAGTCCTAAACGAAAAGGTTTTTTAGGAGCTTGAGGTAAATTTATGCCTGTTTTGGCGTTAAGCCAATTTACTCCTTGATTGTAATAAGAAGGAGCTACATATATACTTAATAATAAAGTTATTAAAATAACCAAAGAAACACTTAATCTGTATTTTGTTTTATAGCTCCCGCTATATCTTAATCTGGATAAAAAATTTTTCATACTTAATCTTATTAATTATTTTATAGGTTTAATCTCGGAGAGTAATACATTTTCCACCAATATACCTCTTGGATAAAAAATTCTTTCCAGTTCTTCTTTAAGTTGATCTTCAACTTCATCTCTTTTGGTGGAAACTATCTCTTGTAATGTGTTTTTTGAAGTAATTAGTCTAAATCTGCTTCTAACAGTTGGTCTGATAATTTTTTCCACGAATTCTTCCCCAATATTTTGCCAAATATGAGGAATTTGATCTACATCTAATCTTAATAATACCGTTCCTTCAACCAAAGCGATTCTTTCATCGGCGGTAACAACCCTGATTGGTTCGTCTCCCATCATTTTTCGTTTATTTAAATCAAAATCTTTGCTGATATTATATTCCAAAGTTTGCGTATTAAACAATTTGGCTTTTTGCCAAAAAGGTAATTTAAGATGTAAGCCCGGTCGTAAAACTTTTTTTAAAACCCCTCTTCCCAAATCATAAACACAAGCAACATATCCGGGTGGAACATTTATAAAGAACCCTTTTAAGACGTCTTCCATTACAAAGGAGTACATCATTTTATCTAAATTTTCACTGGACATAAATTAAAAAAATAAAAAAGTTATTTTTTAACTTTTACCGGTTTGACAAATATTTTTAATACTATTGATACAATAATGGTAAAAAAAATAGATGTCAAGATAAAAATTGATTTTACAGCCGGCAATACTGCCAGTACAATGATTGAAGAAAGTGGGAAAAAATATCTGAAAGCAATATCGGAAGGAGTTAGGATGTTGGTGATTTTTCGTTGATTGTACCAAATTTCCAAAAATAAAATAATCCCGACAAAGGAAGCTAAATAAAAATTTCTTTCTTTCAGGTCAATCCCCAAAAAAATGGTATTTACAAAATCCGGTTCGGTCATAAAAGGATAAAGACTGGTAAAATCTCCTCGGATCATGCCCATAAAAACTTTATAGAAAACCACCAAGATTAAACCTTGAACTCCTAAAATTATCGCTTTTGCCCAAGGTCTGATTTTATGTTTTTTCAAAGCTTTTCTAACTTCTATTTTACTTTGTTCGGGGTCGTATTTTAAATCTTCTTGAATTTTTTTCACTTCTTTGCTTAAAGCCTCGTAATGCGCTTTGTTTCTTTGAGCAAAAAACGAGAAAGGCAATAAGACGAATCTGATAATTACGGTTAGAAAAATGACCGCCAAACCGAAATTGTAATTATCATCAAATTCATATAAGAATATCAGTAAATTAAATAAAGGTTGGTACAGTAAAGTATAATAAAGAGAAGAAATCATATTATTATTTTAATTTTTTAATCCCCTTTTTTATTCTTTTGATTGTTTTATCTTTTCCCAAAATATCGGCAATTTCAAAAGCGCCACCGGGAGTAAATTCTTTTCCCGATAAAGCTATTCTAATCGGCCAAAGAACTTCTCCGTTTTTTAAGTTTTCTTTTTTAATAAAATTTAAAAGCTCTTTTTTGATATTTTCTTCGTTCCAATTTTTAATATTTTCCAAAATCGGAATTATTTCGGAAAGAATCCTTTTGGCTGATTTTAAATCACTTTTCATTTTTTTATTAATAAAAAGTGATTTTTTGTATTTTGGAAGAGAGTTGAAAAAATCAATCATTTCCGGGATTTCTCCCAAAACCTCGGTTCTTTTATGTAAAATCGCGCTTATTTTTTCAAAAGGTAAATTTTCATCAAGTTTTTTATAATAAGGTAATGCTAATTGATGAAATTCCGCCAAAGTTTTTCTTCTAATATGTTCGCCATTTATCCAACGTAATTTTTGAATATCAAAAATGGCCGGCGAAATATTTAAGTCTTTTTTTGAAAAAAGTTTTATCATTTCTTCGAGGGTAAAAATTTCTTGGTTCCCTTTTGGATGCCATCCCAATAAAGCGGAAAAATTGAGAATTGCTTCCGGAATATATCCTTTTTTCTTATAATCTTCTACCGCAACATCGCCTTGTCTTTTGCTTAATTTTCCTCCTTCTTTGTTTAAAGTTAAAGGAATATGGATAAACTTTGGAATTTTCCAATTAAAAGATTGATATAAAAGAATGTTTTTTGGCAAAGATGATATCCACTCCTCCCCTCTTATTATATGACTTATTTTCATTAAATGGTCATCAATGACATTGGCGAATTGATAAGTGGGAATTCCATTTGATTTAATTAAAACTTGATCATCAAGGTCTTTGTTTTGAAAAATAATTTTCCCTCTTAACTCGTCATAGCAAACGGTTTCTCCGGATTGAGGCATTTTTTGCCTAATAACATATTTTTTGCCCGCTTTAATATTTTCCTCAATTTCTTTTTTTGATAAATTGCGACAATGATTATCGTATTTTGGCGCTTGTTTCTTTTTTATTTGCTCTTCTCTTAATTTTTTTAATCTTTCTTCGGAGCAAAAACAATAATAAGCTTTGTCTTTATCGAGTAGTTTTTGAATGTATTTTTGGTAAATTTTTAATCTTTCAGTTTGAATATAGGGTCCGTAATCACCTCCAATATGAGGACCTTCGTCAAATTTAATATTTAACCAGTTTAATATTTCAATTAATTTTTTCACCGCCCCTTTTACATATCTTTTTTGATCTGTATCTTCTATTCTTAGAATTATTTTCCCGTTGTTTTTTTTGGCCAGAAGATAATCAAAAAGAACGGTTCTGACGCTTCCGATATGTAAAAAGCCCGTCGGACTTGGGGCAAAACGAGTTCTGATAGACATATTTTTATTACAATTTTTTCTTAAATATAATAAAAGCCAATAAAGTTATTCCCATTAAAACAAAATTTAAACTTATCAATATGGAAAAAGCGTGAGGAGAATTTGCCAAAGGTAAATCAATATTCATTCCGTAAACACTGGCAATTATCATCGGTATGGTTAAAAAAGCGGTTACATAAGTTAAAACTTGCATAATTTGGTTTAATCTGATAGACAGAACTGTAGAATAACCATCTCTAATGTTATTAATGGTTTTAAGATTTGTTTTTGATAATTCCAAGACTTGTTCTCCGTCCATCAATAAATCATTAATCAGATCCTTGTCTCTTTGGTATAGAATAATATAGTTATTTGCCAATATTCTTTTAATAACATTTATGTTCGGAACCAAAGAGGAAATAAAATGATTTAAAATTTCTTCTATTTCAACCAACAAAAAAACATCTTTTTTGTCAATACTTTTGATTTTTCTTTTTTTGGCGCTAACTTTTTTATTAATTTGATTAATATAATTTTGATATTGATTTATTACTTCCAAAAAAATATTTATTAAAAAGTTGGATCTTTGAGTGGTGTAAATCCCTCTTCTGTTTTTAAGATTGTTAAATAAATTTAAATCGCAAAGAGAGATGGTTGTGATACTGTGTTCATTTAAAATAATGGTTAAAGGAGTTGTTTTATAGCTTTCTTTTTTAACAACCGCTCTAATCATTATAATTAAATTATTGTTTTCAATTTTAATTCTCGGCAATTCGTATTCGTCTAAGCAATCTTGCATTGTTTCCGCTGAAATATGAAGATGTTTTCTGATTTTTAAAATATCATCTTCGTTGGGAGAAATTAAAGAAATCCAAACATTGGAGGAAAATCCCTTGATTCTTCTGAGGGGTTTACTTTGAATTGAGTTTTTGTAAATTTTAAGCATAAACAATAAAAATCCCTTAATTTAAGGATGTTGTCAGATTTTAGTTTTTGCAATTTTTCCAAATTTCATCTACGACTTGTTAAAAATTTTATCAATACCTCGTATTTATCGATTTTTTTAGCAAGATTTCGGCTGAAATTTAAAAAAATCATCAAAAACAGGGTTTGACGACAACCTCTTTTTTTAATGGAAATATTATCTTTATATTACATTAAATTAGGAAAAAGTAAAGAATAATTTACTTTTTAAAAATAAATTTACAAAGTGGTAATCGGTCTGCTTTGAGTAATGTAAATTTTATTTTTTTCAATCGCCCATTCAATATCTTGGGGTTTTTGATAATGTTTTTCTATCTGAACACAAAGTTTGCTCAATTTGATAAGTTCTTTTTCTTTTAATTTTTGTTTATTTTGTTTGCTTGAAGGGACTTTTTTCCATTTAACTCCTTTTTTATCAAGAGCCATTTCTTTTTCTTGTTCTGCAACATTGATATCAATAATGGAAAAATTTTTTTTGTTAAGAACATAAGAATCCGGGGTAATAGAGCCGGAAACAACCGCTTCGCCCAACCCCCAGCCGGCTTCTATTATCATTTGAGTTTTATCTTCGGTCACCGGATGAACAGTAAAACAAATTCCGGAAATTTCCGACTGAACCATTTTTTGGATCACTACGGCTACGGAAACTTTTTGGTCTTGTAAATTTTTTTCAAAGCGATAAAAAATAGCCCGAGGACTGAAAAGTGAAGCCCAGCATTTTTTAACGGATTTCAAGAGATTTTTTTCCGTCACATTTAAATAGGTTTCCAGTTCTCCGGCCCAGGAAGCGACCGAAGAATCTTCGGCCGTGGCCGAACTTCTTACGGCCACGTATTTGCTTTTCAGACTTTGAAAACTTTTTTTAATTTCTTTGGCAATATCTTGAGGAATTTCCAAATTTTCAATCATATCCTTTATTTGGACAGAAGCTTTTTCTACGGAATTAATGTCATTGTGTTTGATTTTTTTCATTATGGCATTAATCTCTATGTTTAAATCGGTTTCTTCCAAAAATTTTTCAAAAGCGGAAACCAAAATAACAAAACCGGGAGGCACGGGTATTTTGGCTTGGGTCATTTCTCCAAGTGAAGCGCCTTTCCCACCGGCTATTGAAACATTTTTTTTTGATAATTCTTTGAATTTTTTAATAAGCATATTTTTAAATAATTTTAAATATTATTATTTATAATAACTTTTTAAGAAAAAAAAGACAATAGACTTGATTTTTATCTATTTTTTGCTATATTGTTATGAAGTCCTTTATAATTAAATAAAAATTAAATTTGAGGAGGGAAAAATGAAAAAAGAAGAAATTATTGAAAAAGTCAAGAGGATTGCTTATCAAAGGCTGGAGGAATTAGATTATGAAGTGAAAGAGAATATTTGGCTTACGCTTCATACTGTGAAATTCAATTTTCCTAATGGTTTTATAAGCCAAAGGGAATTTGCCAAATTAAATTTATTATTGGACGAAAGGAGCTGTGTTGGTCGGGGCGCTCAAATTGGCGCTTTGATTGAAAAACATTTCCCAAATATTCAATTTAAGTTTGGGGATGTTTTAGAAGATTTTTTTGCTAAAAATTTTTTAAGAGGTTCCGGCAGAAGTCATGAAGATTTGCAGGCGATATTGACCTGCGAAGAACCCCATAATATTGTTTTGATTGATGGGGATCAATTTGACCCTCTTTCCGCTCTCGTAGGAGGGCCTGTAGTTCATCCCAAGGTACTTAATCTTCCTTTTTGGGAAACAATTGCTGCCGACTATTTGGTTTCTCAGGCTTATCTGGAAGAAGATTTGCCTAAAAGAGAGAAACTTTTATTTATGGCAAAAGAGCTTTCCCCGGAATTAAGCGTGGTTCGGGAGAATTTGGTAAAATTGTTTTTGGAAAAAGGAGAAGATGAAAAGGCAATTCAAATTGCCAAAGAGTGCCTTGAAAAAAGACCTTGCGCCAGGACTCTTTATGTGTTATATTGTTTAACACAGAAAAAAATTTATTGGCATGAATTGAGCCGAATTTATTCGGCAAAAATAATAAAATACATACAGGAGGGGATATGAAGTTAGAAAAAAAAGACAACAACGAATTATATGAAATCTTGAGGAAAGGGGAGAGGACAGAAGAAGTTTTGGCTATCCTCGAAGAACGGGATCGAGTAAGATCCCGAGCCACTATAAGCAGTGCGGTTGCGGCGATTTGCGGTCGCAATCTTTCGCACAATCTCCCGACTAACGGGAGGATTAAGAAAAAATGAACCTATCAATTACGGGTGGAGAAAATCCACCCTTTTTTTATTTTGGATTTAATGTTATTGCTATCAATATTAACGGGCGTTTTTTAATATTTTTACAACCCCCTTCTCTGCATCCACTTCCACCAGATCACCGTCTTTTAAAGTTTGGGTAGCGATTTTAGTTCCGACAATACAAGGAATTTTTAATTCCCGAGAAACAATGGCGGCATGTGATGTCATTCCTCCTTGATCGGTAATAATTGCCTTAGCTTTTTGCATAACAATTATAAATTCGGGAGAAGTCATTGCCGTTACTAAAATTTCTCCTTTTTTGAATTTTCCCTTCTCTTTAAACGGATTATGGATAATTTTTATTTTTCCTTTAATCTTCTTTTTCCCTTTGCTAACGACCAGTCCTTTTATTTCTTTTTCTTTTTCTTCTGTTGTAAAATATTTTTTTATTATTTGTTTAATTCTTTTTTCATTAACAGTATCCCAAAAATAATTTTTTTCATTTT
>JALULG010000081.1:2826-3627 GCA_027040785.1 bacterium | reverse complement strand
GTAAAAAATTATTCCTAAAATAATCAATGCAAATGAAAATAATTTATTTTTTCTTGATCTTAAATTATTTTTTTGAAATAAAAAATATTCTGATAAACTAATGGCAAGAATAAGCCAAATTGCGCCCACTAAATAACCTCCCCAAACATCACTTAAATAATGAACCCCTAAAAACAAGCGACTAAAACCGATTAAAACTATCAAAACAAAGAAAGAGAAAAAAATATCAATTTTATGCTTCCATTTTTTTGCATTTCTTATCAAGAGATATGCAAGAAAACCATAAAAAGCAACGGCAACGGTAGCGTGTCCGCTGGGAAAAGAAAAAGTTCTTTCCTGATAAAATGCCAAATCCGGTCGCGCTCTATGAAAAAATAGTTTGCTCAAATAAGTAAATACCCCGCTACCGACAACACTGATTATAAACGGCAAAATAAATAATCTTTTTCTTTGCCAAATTAAAATTAACAAAACAATTACACTAAAAACCAAAATTATTTGAGCTTTGCCAAGTAAAGTAATCCAAATAAAAAATTTTATTAAATTCGGAGTTCTAAAAATTGTTAATAAGCTGGCAAATCTTTCGTCAATGGAAACAATTATATCTGAACGAACAATGTCTTCCACAATTCCGGCAAATAAAAGAACAAGGTATATTAAACTTGAAGAAAAAATTGTTAGAGGTAAACCTTGAAAATGTTTCTTGTCAAGTCTTTTTTGTAAAAAAATAAAAAAATTTTGATGCTTTTGAGCTAACTTTTGCATTTGCTCATTTTGAGAAATTGCTTGCTTGAAAGAATT
>JALULG010000081.1:1100-2816 GCA_027040785.1 bacterium | reverse complement strand
TTTTCAAATAATAAAAAATCGCCAAAATTATCAATAATAGCAAAACAAAAAAGCCGGCACGCCCAATCCAAATTTTTACTAAATTTAAGGATTGCGCAAAAAAATAAGCCGGTAATATCCAAAGTAAACTCCAACCAATCGCCCCCAAAATATTCCAAGGCATAAAAATTTTATGCTTCAACCCAAACATTCCGGCAATAAAAGGTATTATTTCTTTAACACTGGGAACAAATCTTCCCAAAAAGACGCTTTTCCCACCGTATTTATCAAAAAAATCTTTGGCTTTTTGAATATGCTTTGGTTTAATAAAAGATAATTTTTTTTCAAAAATTTTTAAACCGTATTTTTTACCAATATAATAATTGATATTATCCCCCACAATCGCCCCCATAGCGGCAAACCAAATTAAATCACCCAAATCAAAATAACCATAAGAAGCCATTGCACCCATCAACAAAATAATAGATGAACCGGGCAAAAACAAACCAACCCCGATTGTTGTTTCGGCCAAGGCCATTAAAAATGCCGTCCAATAAGCAATGCTATGGAAATGCTTAATTGTTGGTAAAATATGATTAAGAAAATTTGTAATTATGTCAGTCATTTTTGTTTTAATTTTAGCATATATATTAATTCTTTGACAGCTCGTGTCAATTTTACTGTCACACTGAACTCGTTTCAGGACCTCGTGTTAATTTCCATGTCATCCTAAACATTTTAGGACCTCATAATTATCATATGTCACCCTGAATTTATTTCAGGGTCTCGGGGATTTACCTCTTACTCTTTTCCCCGAGATACTGAAACAAGTTCAGCATGACAAAAAAATTCCACTGTCATCCTGAACTTGTTTCAGGATCTCGTGTAAACCTCTGTCATCCTGAACTTGTTTCAGGATCTCGTTTTCTACATGTCACCCTGAATTTATTTCAGGGTCTCATGTTTTTAGGTTTTACTTTACCCCGAGATGCTGAAATAAATTCAGCATGACATGGAAAGGATTCAGTATGACATAAGGAAAGACGAGACCCTGAAATAAATTCAGGATGACGTATGGTAAATTCAGGATAATATGGTAAATTCAGGATAATATAGGGAACTTAAAACAATAACAAAACAAAAAATCGCCGACTATTGTCGGCGATTTTTTTTATATTCCTTTATTATTCTTTTTGATCATCGGAATTTTCCTTTTTTTCTTTTAACTTAATCAACAAAATATAAAAAATTAAATATAATAAACTTAAAATCAATAAAGTATCAATAAAATGAATTACAAAAAAAGCGTAAATATAAATCCAAGCATCATGAATCAATCTATCTAATAACTCAAAATCGGGACTTTTTAATTTAACAACATCATATCCAATATTATCATCTTTAATATTTACTTTAATATAATGATAAAAAGAATGATTTGGGTTAGAATCTGCCAATTCGGCACCGCCACCGCCCGTTATAATATAGGGAGTTTTTCCCCAAACACCTTTATAATAACTATGTATGTGAGAACAAAAAAGCATAGTGATATTATTTTCATCAAATAAATTATTCAATTTTTTAGCAAATTTTAAATTTTTTAGACTATGTCCTTTTTGATATTCTCCTTTTCGGGGATCAAAAAGCGGTACATGCATAAATACAAAACGATTCTGATATTTTTGACTTATTTTTAATTGATTTTTTAATCAAACAAATTGTTCATCGTCAAGTTTT
>JALULG010000081.1:0-1090 GCA_027040785.1 bacterium | reverse complement strand
GAATACGAATAATAAAATTTACCAAATAAATTATAATAAACAGCTCTTCCTTTTTCTCTTGCTTCGTGGTTTCCAAAAACAGTTAATAACGGCTTTTTAAGATCTTTAATCTGATTTAGAAAAAATCTAAATTTTTCTTCATCTCCATCATACACCAAATCGCCATCATCAATAGCAAAAAGAATATCATCATTGTTTAATTTTGAAATAAGATTTTCAAATGTTTTAGCGGAATTTTTATTATCACCAAAAATCGCAAAAGAGAAATTATTTTTTGATTTATCTATTTTTTGCAGTTGGTGATAATTCCAATCAGAAATTTTAGGTTCTCTTAATAATGAGTGTATTTTGATTCCGCTTGTGAATAATAAAATTAATACAAAGAATATTACTATGTATTTATTAAAAATTTTAGTTTTCATAGATATATATATTTAAAAAAATTTATTCAATCAATTCATAAATCATCCCATCGGTAAAAAACAGATCTCCGGTAAAATTTTCCCCCAAACGAGGACCGACAAATTGTTCTTTTTGGTAATGTTTAATTAAATTTCTTGATTTTAAATCACTAAATAAAAATTCTCTTTCTTTATCTATATTGGGATCAATTTTGTGAGTAATTCCCCACTTCATTCCCATATCAAAACTGGCTGTACCAATGTAAATGTGGTTACCATTTTGGGTAATATAATTTGTTTTCCAAAAACGACAATGATGTCTGGTTCTGAAGTTATCCGGTTTTGTTTCTTTTTCAAAAGCAAAATCATTTACTTTTTTATTCCAAAATTCCGGAGTGATTGGTCCGTTGGGATATGGCTCTTTAAATAAAGCTGTTTTCGCTCCTTTTAAAAGACTTTTAAAACCGATTTTGTCTGCCAAATGCCAACCGGCTTTTTTAAATAAATTTTTAAAATCTTCGTCATTTTTGCTAACAATAATAAAACTAATCGGTTTTTGCGGAGAACCCATAAAAGTTTCCGTATATTTTAAATTTTCATCTTGAAATACATCAATAATTTTTTCAACTTTTTTTAATTTTGTTGGTTTTAAAATATTTTGAGGAATTTGATAAAAATAACCGTAAGAT
>JALULG010000080.1 GCA_027040785.1 bacterium | reverse complement strand
TCAATATGCTTCGTATGCTCATAGAGATTTATTAGAACTCCATGGCATTAAACAAAGTATGTCACGCAAGGGAAATTGTTGGGATTGTGCCCTGAACGAAGTGAGGAAATGCCCTTGGGGTGCAGTAGCTGAAAGTTTCTTTCATACACTCAAAACTGAGCTTGTTTACCATGAAACTTATGAAACAAAAGCCCAAGCTAACCAAAGTATTTTTGAATGGATAGAAGTTTATTATAACCGTCAAAGAATGCATAGTGCAAATAATAATTTGTCACCTGTCGAATTTGAAGAAAAAATGATGTTACAGGTTGAAACAGCAGCTTAGAATATTTATGGATAAGTATGATATAGGGTTGACACATCATGCTTACTCCTTAACACGGAGAAAACAAAATCTAATAAAGAATTTTCACTTTACTCCTAGCCCTTGTTATCGCAACGTACAACAGTCTATATCTTAAATCGTTTGAGATTTTTTCATTATTAATCAGATGACTAATATCAATATAGATTTCCTCATAGGTGCTTCCTTGCAGTTTGTGAATTGTTGCAGCGTATATGTACTGAACATCTGCAAAAGAGTTTTTTAGTTCATAATACATTTTCCAAAATTGTTTATTTTGCGGGAATTGCGCTGTTTTTGCCATCTGTGCATATTTATTTAATTCTTTATTAAACGAGCTTATACTATCTAAATCGATAACACGGAAAAATTCTTTTTCCGTACGTCCAACAGCTGTGCACCGCCAATACTGTATTGGTGATCCTTCTCGCTGGATTAAAGTCGCAGTTGCGATTTCAACTTCATCTCCATTTTGATAAGTAATGGGATTATAAGCCCTTGCTTTCCTTCCTTCACCATTTTCAAGAGAGCTTTTAAATCTTAAGAAATCTCCACTTTTTATGTAAGCAGCATTCCTTATTCCCTGTTTATACCAGTAGAATTCTCTTATATGCTGATTGAAGCTATCAACATCTTTATTGGTGTATGCTGTAAGGATTTTATCCTCATTAAACCAATCTTTATTGTGATGAAAAGCATTAATAAATGCTGTTTTGTCTCTAAATAATTCTATATCATCGCTAAACTCACTACTCTGAAGAAGAAGTTGATTTAAATCTATAAAATTTTGGTGTTGTATACATTTGCGAATATTGGTTGCCAGCTTAATAATACTACTATCTTTCGCTTGGCGTACAATTTCGGTTAACTGATATTGTCGCTTTAGTGTAAATATAGCATTTTCACCTTGATTCACAGGTAGCAACTGATAAGGGTCACCAATAAAAAGAACCGTATTCACTTGTCCTCGATGGAATGCTTCTACAATAAAACTATAAAGGTCTTGAGAGACCATGGAACTTTCATCAACTATGAGCAATCCAACTTGTGGCGGGTTCTTTTTTTGTCGATTAATCTTGAACTTCTCTTCACCTGTGTTATAGTCGATAAATGGTTTAATATTCAAAAAAGAGTGTATAGTACGACAGTCAGTATTGATACAACCACTATGACTAATCATGTCTCTAAGTACTTTCACAGCTTTATTTGTAGGTGCAGTTACGCATATGCTATCAAAATTCATTAATCCTTGTATGATGTGCGTCGTTAAATGTGATTTACCAACACCTGCGGGTCCAGATAATGAAAGAAAATGATCTTCAATCTTGCTGCGTACGACAGATGACAAATTTTGCTTAATAGCTTTTACAATATCTACATAAATACCTTCTTGATGTGCGTTTAATGTTGCTAACATAGTTTTCCTTTTTTTGTTTAATTTCCTCATAAGAATGTATCATTTAAAAAAATTATAAAAGATGCAAAACACTCCCTACATATGGCTTATAGCCATATGTAGGGTACTTTTTAAATAGTATGGTTTGCTGTTAGAGTTGATGTGTAGTAAAAGTATTGTGTTGTTAAATGTGTGTAGTTTTTCTTAAGGTATTTATAATCGCTAAATTTCAGTATTAGCTGGGATTGTATTAGCTTCCAAGAAGCCTATGAGCGCTGTCCTTGAGATGAAATTTTTGTTACCAATTTTTACCACCTCTATGGCATGCTGATAAATGAGCTTTTTAAGCATGTCGCTTTTTATCAGGTTCATATCATTTACCTGCTTTATAGAGAAAAGTACTCCTTGGGGAATGAGTGTTTCAAAATCTGTTATCATCGTATAGTCCTAAAATTGTATTCGATATTTCTATCACTTAATACATATGAACAAAAAAGTTATTTCATTTTTATCTTTTACGATTTAGCTTCGACATACTTTCAATATAATCTTCGTGCTTTGTAAATACGAACTCTCCTTTACTGTCCAACTTGATGGTAGCGATTTCTCTAAGAAATCTGCCTACATGATTCATCTTTTGAGTATGCAAGACGGCAATGTTAGCCTCTATTGCATCATCTATAAGTTTCCTCCTCTGTTTAGCTTTTTTGGCACGGTTTAGCTTCTCTATAAGCTGTCCCTTTTGTTTAGTATCCTTAAACTCCAATACGGCATATTTCTGAAGAGCTTTATATATTGGTATTACCCCGAATTTATTTTTTACAAACCATCGCTTTTGAAACTTCACCTCAAATCGTGTTAGTTCAAACCCTATATCTCTTTTATATTTTAACAACTCTTTTCGTCTCTTGTCATATAGGTATGCTCTGCTCATAGCATTCTTCTTTTGCTTCTTAGACTGATACCTTTCTATGTAGTAAGAGCCTTCATCTTTTTGTATTTTTTCACCACTAGTATTAGTCTCTCCAAGCTCATAATAGTGAATGTTTGGTGACCGATTTATGCATACTGCCAGAATGTTATCTATAGAAAATTTCATATCCATGGCTATATCAAGCTCAGTAAGCATAAAACTAATGTTATTTGTATTTAGAAACGCTATAATCGTTCTAATAAGAAGAAGGGAAGCATCCTCATTTATTTTGTTATATCTTTGTAAGCCATAAAAACTAATATTGATATAAAAGTAGTCAGGATCAATATTCGTGTCTTTTTGAAAATAGCCTTTAGCTATTGTTGCTAATGTTGTATTGCCGTGTTGTAGTTTCGTTATCTGATAATACTTACTACTATGCTGTTTATCATATTTGATACCAACTACTTTTCTCTCTTTAAGAAAATTTATAAGTGCATCAGACACGTTATCTCTTTGCTCTCTATTGTCACATTCACATCTTATTCCTAAAGTGTCAATGTATGTATTGACTGTTGAATCTATCTTCATCTTCATCTCTTTTTATCAATGTATAAGAATAAATATAGAGTAGTGTTGATATTAAATGTAGTTATGTTTTAGTAGTGTAATAATGTCCTTATCTCACACCTATTATATCTTTGCTTGTAATGTTGAGTTTGTAGGGGATTTTGGAA
The DNA here is from genome assembly GCA_027040785.1 of bacterium. Lineage (GTDB taxonomy): Bacteria > Patescibacteriota > Patescibacteriia > JAACEG01 > JAACEG01 > JALULG01. The sequence goes on along the minus strand of JALULG010000080.1, from coordinate 241 downwards.
AATGCTTTTTACAAAACATGAATTTTATTTGTATCAATTCTAATCTAATTTATTTTTATCATTTAAGATGGGTTGTTGAATTTTTTATTGTAATAGATGAAGTTATATAAATATTAGAAAATAATTTATACTAAGATTGAGGTCTATAATATACAACAATATATTCTTATAATATTAAAAGTATATATAGAGATAAAATATATCATTTTTATAGAAGTTATAGTTAAATAGAGTATTGTAT
>JALULG010000079.1 GCA_027040785.1 bacterium | reverse complement strand
ATATTATTTGTGGATAAATTGTGGATATTTTGTGTATAATTATCATTATAACTGTGTGAACATTCTGTTTATAAAATAGACCTTTTTAAAAATTACTTTTATAAACAAAATAAAACCAAGTTCATCCACGACTTATCCACGACTTATCTACAAAACCATATACCATTAATAAAAGAATTTTAAGCATTTTTTAGCTTTATCCACATCTTTATTAATAATATTATTTTACTTTATATATAAATAAATTATATAAAAATATGAAATTAATTTGTTTACAAGATAATTTAAATCAAGGACTCTCAATAGTAAGTAACATAACCGCTAAAAATATTAATTTACCAATATTAAATAATGTTTTGATAAAAGCAAAAAATAATGTCATCAAACTATCAACCACTAATTTGGAAATAGGAATAAATTGTCTTATTAGAGGAAAAGTGGAAAAAGAAGGTGTTTTTACCGTTCCGGCAAAAGTTTTTTCAGATTATGTAAATTTATTAACCAATAATCAAGTTAGTATTGAATTGATAGAAAATGAATTAAATATTAAAACGTCAAATAGTAAAACAAGATTTAAAGGAAATAATCCCGAAGAGTTTCCGGTTATTCCGGAACTTGAAAAAGAAAATATTTATACTGTTTCCGTTAAAGATTTTAAAGAAGGAGTGTCCGGTGTAATATTTGCTGTAGCTTTAAACAATTCTCGTCCGGAAATAAACGGAGTTGTTTTTGATTTTGATGATAAATTAACCATAGCCGCAACGGATAGTTATCGTTTAGCTGAAAAAAAGATACCTTTTAAAACATCAAATAAGAAAAAAAATAAAATAATAGTTCCGGCCAGGACTTTACAAGAAATATTAAGAGTTTTAAGTATTGTAAAAAACGATCTTTCTTCTGATAAGGATTCTTATATTAATATTTCAATATCTACTGATAATCAAATATTGTTTAATTTTTCCGATTTAAATATTGGTCCGGAAAATAATATAGAAATAGTTTCTAAATTAATCGAAGGAAAATATCCCGAGTATAAAGAAGTGATTCCAACCGATATAAACACAGATGTTGTTGTTGATAAAAATGACTTGATTAAAACCATTAAGAAAAGTAGTCTTTTTACCAAAAGTGGTGTTGATAGTATAAAGATCAGTTTTTTAAACAAAACCAATGAATTAACGGTTTTTTCCGCCAATACGGAAACGGGTGAGAATTTATCAAAGATACCTATAACCATTAAAGGTGATGATAATGAAATAACACTTAATTATAGATATTTATTGGACGGATTACAACATATTGAAGGTGATGATGTGAGAATTTTATTGGTAAACAAAGATACTCCTTGTTTGTTAAACTCAACTAAAAATAAAGATTATTTATATATTATAATGCCAATACGATCTTAATTTTTTACAAAAAACAATAAAAGCTGAAACAAATCGGCTTTTATTGTTGTTGAATTTTTATTTTATTTTAATTAAAACTCCTTTGTTGTTGATTTTACTTCCATCAATATTTGAAACAATTAAAAATATTTTATAAAAACCATTTTTATTCGGTTTTTTATTCCATTGAATGGAAATATTTTTCTTTTTTGGTTTGATAATTGAATTTATTAATATTTTTTTCTGATCGGATAAATTTTTAGCATAAAAATCTATTTTGTTAATTCTGTTTATTCTGGAAAAAACAGTTGATATTGTTAAAGGGAAATTTGCATTAAAAACAGTTTGATTATTAACCGGACTTAACCAAATGATTTCCAAGGGTTTGTAGTTTATATTGATGTTAATAGGGATTGATATTGTTTTACTGTTTAAAACATCATCATAACTGCTTATTTTTAAAATATGTTCCCCGTTTAAACTGTCCACTATCCAATACAGATCAAAAGGTTCCATTGTAACAGTATCTATTAAAGTATTATCTATCCAGTATTTTACCTTTTTAACCCCTCTTGGCGCCGAAGTGGTGATATCTATAAAAAATTCGTCATTGGTGATATTTTGATTGTCTTTGATATTGTTTACAAGAAGAGTTGGTTGATTTTCCGGTATATGTAGATCGTCATATTCGGTTGGTGGTAAATCATAATCAAATTTTTTCCTGTCTTCTTCTTTTAAATTTTTTAACCACTCTTTTATGCCTTTTTCCCAGGCATTAAATTGAGGGTCGTTTTCCGGATGTTCCGGCTTCTCCCCGCGCGGATTATTTTTATCAACATAATATAAGATAGAATGTATTTCTTTGAATTTTTTTTCTTCAACAGCTTCTTCCGGAGTGTATTCTGTTGCCAATTTTTGAGAAAATTTATCTATTTTTAAAATAATTTCTTCGCCTATTTCACCTTTTAAAATAGCTTTTTTAATTTCTTCTTTTTTAGGTTTTGTAAAGGTTTCCACAGGTGATCCGGTTTTGGGATCACCCAATACGCTTTGCATAAAAGTTCTCCAAATCGGAGCGGCAACCGTGGATCCACCGGCGCCTCTTTTCATGGCTTTTCCGTTATTGTTTCCAACCCAAACCCCGGCAACTAATGACGGTGTATAACCGATTGTCCAGGCGTCGCGATAATCGTTAGTTGTTCCCGTTTTAGCCGCGACCGGTCTTGATTTTAAAACAAGATTATTGTTTTCTCCAAAAGCCCAAGCTCGCGCGGAATTATCAGATAAAACGTCGTTTAGTAATCTGGCTGTTTGTTCACTGAAAATACGTTTTTCGTTTTTGGTGTATTTTTCAATGGTTTTTCCTTGACTGTTTTTTATTTCCAATATCCCGACCGGTTTGTGGTATAAGCCGTCTCGGGCAAAAGTGCCGTAAGCGCCAACATGTTCCAAAAGTTTAACTTCGGCGCCACCAAGAACCAATGATAAACCAAATCTTTTTTTATCGTTTAAAGTGGTATAACCCATTTTTTGAGCATTTTCAATTACTTTATCTATACCAACCAAATATAAAGTCTTGACAGCCGGCACATTTAATGAACCACCTAATGATTTTCTAATGGTAATTGGTCCTCTGAATTTTAAATCATAATTGTAAGGAATATATTCTTTAGCCCCTTGAACACCGAAATTTGTTTTAACATCATAGAGAATTGTTTCCGGTGTGTAGCCGATACTGAAAGCAGTGGCATAAACTAATGGCTTTAAAGAAGATCCCGGCTGTCTTAATCTGATAGCCACGTTAACATTTCCGTCATTTTTCATATCAAAGTAATCTCGGGATCCAACCATGGCGAGTATTTGTCCTGTTTTCGGATCAATCGCTACCAAAGCTTCATTGGTGGCATTATATTTTTCTTCATTTTTTTGAGCATATTTTTCAATCGCTTCTTCAGCTTTTTTTTGTTTGTAAAGATCCAAAGTTGTTATTACTGATAAACCTCCTTGTTCAACCATTTTTTCACCGTATTTTTTGGTTAATAATTCTTTGATGTACATTACAAAATGAGGAGCAATAATTTTTTCTTTGTGAGGATGAAAATGCAGTTCCTCGTTTAAAGCTTCTTTGTATTGTTCTTCATCTATGTATCCTTGCTCAAGCATTAATTTTAAAATATATCTTTGGCGTGTAATTAATTTATCTTTATGCGATCCATAAGGAGAATAATAAGTTGGCGCTTTGGGGAGAGCTGCTAAAATGGCGCTTTCGGCAATAGTTAAATTTTTGACATGTTTGTTAAAATAAAGATTGCTGGCCGCCTCAATTCCGTAAGCGGTTGATCCGTAAGGAATTTCATTAAAATACATTTGCAAAATTTCTTCTTTATTGAATTTTTTTTCTATTCGCCAAGCTAAAATCAATTCTTTGATTTTTCTTTTTACAGATCTTTCATTGGTTAAGATAGCGTTTTTAATTAATTGTTGAGTAATTGTGGAACCGCCTTGCATTCTTTTGCCTTGCAATTTGGCGATAACCACTCCGCGAAAAATTCCCCACAACGAAAAACCTTTGTGTTCAAAAAAATGCTTGTCTTCCATAGCAATGGTTGCTTGAATGGTATATTTGGGGATTTCTTCTATTGGAATGAAGGTTCTTTTTTGGTTGCCATGTATTTCATATAAGACGTTTTTACCGGTGCGATCAAATATTTTGGTGCTTAAAGGGATTTTTCTTTCTATCAATTTGTCCGGACTGGGTAAATCACGTGAAAACCAAAGAATTGTTCCTCCGAGAAACAAAGCCCCTAAAATACCTCCGATTAAAGATAACTTTAAGGTAGTGAAAATGATTTTTTTAAAAAAACTTTTTTTTCGTTTTTTTCGTTTTTTGGGAGATATTTTTTTAGGTATAATAATGTTTTTTTTATCTAATTGCGGAATAGGCATAATTATTTTTTACTTCAATAACTTTATAATACTTAATTTTAAACTTATTGTAAAATTTTTTTAAAATAGTAAAATATGATTAAATATTATTTTAAACAATGCCGAAACATTTTATTAAACCGAAAAAAGAAAAAGTAATTTGTCAAAAATGCGGGCAGGAATTTATGGGCGGAGCTTATGTTGATCATTGCCCTTTTTGCTTATGGAGTTTGCATGTTGATGACGAAATTCCCGGAGACAGAAAATCTCAATGTTTCGGTTTAATGAAACCGATTGGAATAGAAGTGAGAAAAAGAGAAAAAATAATGATAATTTATTCTTGTCAGAAATGTGGAAAAAGAAATGTAAATAAAATAGCTGATAATGATGATTTTGAAAAAGTCATTCAATTATCAGCTAAGAGTAGGCACGACAAGCACGAAAACTAATTTTTGATTTTTTTTATCCGATAACTTAATGCTAACACAATAAAAATAAAAAGCAAGAGACTAACGAGCTGAGGAAAGCGAACCCCGAAAACAAGCGGGGTTTTGTCTATTTTGATAAACTCTAAGAAAAATCTTATTAAGCCGTAATTCATTAAATAAATCAAAAAAATATTTCCGGTGGCTAAAAATTTATTTTTATGTTTTTGGGAAAGTCTTTTTTTGTGTAAATATAAAAGCAGTAAAAAATTTAAAAAATTCAGAATTGATTCATATAAAAAAGTCGGGTGAAAAAATTCAGCGTTTTGATATAAGAAATTTGATCGGTGTGATTGATCTATAGGGATTCCCCAGGGGAGATTGGTTGGTAAACCGTAAAGTTCTTGGTTAAAATAATTTCCCCAACGACCAATGGCTTGTCCCAAAGCCAAGCCGACAACGGCAATGTCAGCGGTTAGCCAAAATTTTAATTTGAATTTTTTTGGGGTTGTTGCCAGATCCTGTTTTTGATGAATTTTTTTAAATTTCAGCCGAGACGCTGTTGAAAAAAATTTATCAATATGGCATATTGATAGAATTTTTTCAACAAGTCGCAGGCGAAATTTGGGAAAATTGGCAAAAATCGGGATTTGGAAATAACCCCTTTTAAAATAAAGAAAACTGGCCAATAAAGCGCCGATAATTCCGCCATGAATTGCCAGACCTCCTCGCCAAAATTTAAAAACATTTAAAGGGTGATTTAGATAATAAGGCAGTTCCAATAAAACATCATAAATACGGGCTCCCAAAAAGGCGAAAACAATAATATAGATGGCAAAATCCAAAATTTTTTCTTTATTGATTTTGTATTTTTCAGCTAATTTTTGAACAACAATCAAGCCGGAAACAATTCCCAAACTTACGCAAAGACCATACCAATAAAATTGAATTTTTCCAATGGAAAAAATAACGGATTGCGGGTGATAAGTATGTAAAAACATAATTTAAAGATTTTAATCTTGATTAAAAATTAAAAAAATATTAAATGGGATTTGGCAACAGTTTCTGTTTATACTTTAACATATTTTCAAATTGTCATCAAAAAGAAAAACCCTCGGTTATAAACCAAGGGTTCGGAGGAGGTAGAGGAGGCGGCTACCTCCTCCTGGTGGGGGTGGGATAGGAAATTTTCCGTCCGGAAAGGACGGAAAGAATCACTATGTTAACTCCGATGGTTATGATAACCTCGGGGGGAATTTTTGATAAGAAAAAAGTTTTCTCAAGGGGGTCAATCAAGTGGGCCCCTTCGCAGACAAGGCAAAATACCATGCCTGCGAATAAAAAAACCCTCCATAAAATTATTTTTATTGACATTTCGCCCTCCTTTTCAAAAATATTCCGGCAAGTCCGGATCCAAGAAGCCAAAGGGTTCCGGGGATCGGCACAGGGTTGGCGTTGTGGCCGGTGATGTAAATATTGTCAACATACAAGTTGTCATGTTGACAAACATCTCCGCCAGGCCCTCCAAACATCATACTTATTTCCGATAATCCGTTTAACGGATTAACCGGATCCGAGTATGAATTTATTTTCAGGGGTCCGCCGGAAACGGAAGTTCCAACGGAAACTTCCTGGTTCTGAACGTCAAAGCCCAGTGAGACAAAAATAATCTCATTGTCTTTGAAGTTCAGGAAGTTATATCCCCCGCTCCCCTCTTGATTGGGGAGTGACTCTCCGATGGTCATTGTTCCCGAGGGATTGACATTCAAAAAAATGTTTCCCAAGAAAACTTGGAGGCCGTTAACTGATTGACCAACAAAATTGTTGGTCATCATATTGAAGGAAACCCCATACTGCTGAAAACTGGGGCTTACTTCAAAAATTACCCCATCGTAATAATTGGGGTAATCGTTCTCAACAGTGTTGAAGTCGAGAACGTGACTCTCCATTTCAGGGTTGTAAACCACCCGAGGCCGACCAATGATGGCCGAAGGGGTGTTAGGGCCACTTCCGGTTGCCACCACCGTATCATGGTGGTGGGGTGGAGAGTCAAAGTCAACGTCAAACAAGACCGTTGACGCAAATGCGCCAACTGTCCAGGTTACCGCCATCACTGCCGTCATCATCATTGTTATCAACTTTTTCATTTTTTGCTCCTCTCGCCCGTTTTGGGCGTTTTAGGTTAATAATTTTTAAGGTTCGCAACATTTTAAATTAGCATAAAAAGAGAAAAATGTCAATAGCAAGAGCGAAAAAATTTAAGTATTTTAAAGAAAATTGATTTGTTTTATTGTTATTTTGAATCTCTTTTGTCACCCTGAATTTATTTCAGGGTCTCGTTTTTTCCCATGTCATGCTGAATTCATTTCAGCATCTCGGAGGAAAAAGTAAAATTAAAAACCCTCGAGATCCTGAAACAAGTTCAGAGCGATAGTGGAGTTGACATGAGACCCTGAAATGTTCAGGATGACATATGTTTACCATGAAATTCTAAAACAATACTGAACTAAATTCAGAATGACAGCCCTTTATTATACCGAATTATTAAAGTCTCCCTAAAAACAAAAACAGGGCATTCCACCCTGTTTTTGTTGAAATATTTTCTAAAATTAAATTTTACTTAATTTCAGAGTTGTTTTAATGACAGTGTCCGGATTTAGAGAAATACTGTCAATATCGTTTTTGAGTAAAAATTCGGCAAAGTCGGGAAAATCAGAGGGCGCTTGTCCGCAGATACCGATCTTGCGATGATGTTTTTTAGCTTTTTTAATGGCTAATTTAATTAAAGTTTTAACAGCCAAATTTCGTTCATTATAAACATGACTTACTAATTCACTGTCCCTGTCAACACCCAAGGTTAATTGGGTTAAATCATTGGAACCGATTGAAAAACCGTCAAAAATTTTGGCAAACTCTTCCAACAAAATTACATTGGACGGAATTTCAGTCATTACATATATTTTAAGTCTGTTTTTACCTCTGACCAATTTATTCTTTTTCATAATTTTTAAAACTTTTTCACCCTCTTCAATTGTTCGGCAGAAAGGAATCATTATTTTAATGTTTTTTAAGCCCATTGTTTGGCGCGCTTTAAAAAGAGCTTTGCATTCCAGTTCAAAAGCCGGTTTATAGATCGGATTATAATAACGACTGGCTCCGCGCCAACCAATCATTGGATTATCTTCTTTGGGTTCAAAAAGCTCGCCCCCGATTAAATTGGCATATTCATTGGATTTAAAGTCGGACAACCTGACTATGACATCTTTTGGGTAAAATGCCCCCGCAATTGTGGCTACCCCTTCGGCCAATTTGTCTATGAAAAATTGCGCTTTGTTTTTATAGCCAACCGTAATTTCTTCTATTTTGTTTATTTCGGCGCGAGTTAATCTTTTTTCTCTTTTTAATTTATTAAAATTTAATAAAGCCAAAGGATGTATTTTAATATAATTGTTGATAATAAATTCCTCTCGAGCCAAACCAACTCCGTCGTTGGGGATAAAAGATTCGGCAAAGGCCGTTTCCGGAGAACCGATGTTTATCATTATTTTTGTTTTTGGCCGTTTGATTTTTTTAAGATTGTGTTTGGAAACTTTATATTTTAAAATTTTCGGATAAACAAAACCGGTTTCTCCTTCGGCGCAAGAAACAGTTGCCGGTTTTCCGGTTTTTAAGATCTCACTGCCGTTGCCGGTTCCCACAATACAAGGAACTCCGAGTTCGCGAGAAACAATGGCGGCATGACAAGTTCGTCCGCCTCTGTCAGTAACAATGGCGGAAGCTTTTTTCATAATCGGCACCCAATCAGGATCGGTCATTTCGGTTACCAAAATTTCTCCTTTTTTAAAATTTTTAATATCTTCTATATTTTTGATAACATTTATTTTTCCGGCGCCTATTTTAGATCCGACCGAGGCGCCTTTAACTATCGGCTTACCGTGTTCCAGTAATTTATATTCCTCCAAAATATTGAAATTTTTTTGTGATTGAACCGTTTCCGGACGAGCTTGGACAATATAAAGTTTATTGTTTCGGCCGTCTTTTGCCCATTCCATATCCATTGGTTTTTGATAATGTTCTTCAATTTTTATCGCCCAATTTGCCAAAGTTAAAACTTCCAAGTCCGAAATGCTGAATTTTTGACGATCTTTTTCGGAAACTTTTATATCTTTTACCGGTTTTTTAGAGTTATGAGTGTAAACCATCTTTATTTCTTTACTGCCGACTTTTCGAGATAAAATAGTAGGGTAGCCCTTTTTTAACAATGGCTTGTGAACGTAAAATTCGTCCGGTGTCACTTTGCCTTGAACAATGTTTTCGCCCAAGCCGTAAATTGAGTTTATCAAAACAGCATCTCTAAAACCTGTTTCGGTATCTATGGAAAACATTACTCCGGAAGAAGCCAAATCTGAGCGGACCATTTTTTGAACACCAATGGAAAGTCCGATTTTAAAGTGATCAAATTTTTTTTGTTCGCGATAAACAATAGCTCTGTTTGTAAACAGAGAAGCAAAACAAGCTTTACAGGCCTTTAACAGTTCTTCCTCACCTCTAATATTTAAAAAAGTTTCTTGTTGTCCGGCAAAAGAAGCGTCCGGCAAATCTTCGGCCGTGGCTGAGGAACGAACAGCCACATCTGTTCCGCGACGAGCTTCTTTGTTTAAAGCGCTTAATTTTTTATAAGCTTTGAGAATTTCTTTTTCCAAATCTTTTGGTAAATCGGCTTTTAAAATCAATTCTCTGATTTTTCTCCCCCGATAATACAAATTATCTATATTACCGATATCTAACCCTTGCAAAATAATCCTCATTTGTTCTTTAATGCCCGCTTTTTCCAAAAAATAATAATAAGCTTGAGCCGTGATGGCAAAACCGTTTGGAATATTAACTCCCTTTTTGGTTAGTTGACTATACATCTCTCCGAGAGAGGCATTTTTTCCGCCAACCAAAGGGATGTCTTTGATTCTAATGTTTTTAAACCAAAGAACAAAAGCTTGTTTTTTCATAAATTTGTAATGCAAAACGCAAAATTAATTGTAATTTAAAAAATGATTGTGTTATAATTTTATCATAAAATAATTATTTAGTTAAATTTGATTATGGAGACCGGAGAATTACAATTTTTGCCAGAAAAGCATAATAAATATTTTATTTCCGAAGAGATAAAAAATGAAAAAGAAAAAGATGAAAACTTTGAGAAAGTGGTGAATTTTTATGTTAATAGTTTGACCGATAAATTAAACGAAGATGATTATGATGAATTTTCTTCTCCGGCTTTTGATATTTTTCTAAAAAAAGAAGGTCCTCAAAAAACTCTTGATTTGATAGAGAGTGTTTATTTTAATAAAAATCTTTCCGAAGAAGATAGGAAGATTTTTTTGAATAATATTATCGTAGAGGAATTAAGTTTTCCGGAAAATTTTTTAGAACCAAAAGAAATTTTTGAATTTATTGAAGAATTGACAAAAAGATTTGATTTAAAAACAAAAGACAAAGAGGAGCAAAAAAGAACAAAAAAACTTTTGGAAATTTTCAGAAATTTAAAAACCCTAATTTACACTTCTTATGAGGAAATGCTTGAAGTTGGAGGATATGAAAAAGATAAAATTAAAGATCCGGAAGAATTTTTTGCAGACATTAAAGAATTAAGCAAAGAAAAAGAAAACAATTATTTTTTAAGTTTAAGATTACGTAAAATTGTAGATGAAAATGTGTTTTATTATTTTGAAGAACCCGCTACGGATAAAGATGTTTATCCTTTCAGATTAAGCAAAAAAATTTTTGCTTTGTATGATAAAACCGGTGAATTAAAAATTACTCAAAAAAACGATTACGAGGAGGTGGAAAGTTATTTTAATATAATTGATCTTTATCGCAGATATAAAGAACTTGAAAAAGAATACCTCACTCTGCAAAGTGAACTTATTGAAAAATATTTTCAAAATCATCCCGAAGAAACGGAAAATTATAGATTTCCCAAAGAAGTTTCTTTTCGCATCTTGGAAGGCAGATTTGATAATACGGTTTTTACCAAAGGAAGTATTTACGGGGTTGAAGACAAAATTGAAGAAGAATTTAAGCAAAATGAATATTTTTTTAAAAAATTTCCAAAAGCCAAGGCAGAAATTGGAAAAAAGATGGGAGATTTGGAAGATAAATTTTTTCAATTAAGAGGTCAAGTTTTTAATGCTTTTGGAGAGGATGAAAATGGACGAATAAACACGGAAATTTTAGAAAGATATGAACATAAAATTGAAAAATTTTTTCATAAAATCACCTCTTTAGAAGATATTGATTTTTTTACTGAAAAACAAAAACAAGATTTCGCGGATAATCTGGATGATTATAAATTTTTAATGTCAAAGCCGATTAGAGAGGCTATTGATGAAGAATTTGGAATTGACATCACTCAGTTTAGCGCTTTGGAGCAAAGTTATTTTTTGCAATTTTTAAAAGACAAGACAAACCAAGAAGTTGATCAAGTAAAAGAGTTTTTAAAACAATCAAAAAGTGAACAATCAAAAAGCAATCGTATCAAGTCTTTCCTTTCCTTGGAACAAGACCCGCAAATGGGTGAAATTATTTTAAGTATTGGAGAAAAATTAAAAGACGAATCAAAATTGGCTGATGAAATTTTTGGCGAGTATGCCAAAATGGTTGATAATGTTAATAATCATATTGATTTTTTTGTGCAAATATATAAAGAAATTTTTCCCAACCAAGAATTGGACAAAAACAAAGCCACTCAAACAATTTTACGCAAAGCATCTTCTTTGATAAAACAAGCTTTTGAAGAATTAAAAGATGCCAGCGAAACCGAAAAAGAAAAAATAATCAAAAGATTGATAAGCAATTTACGTCATCAAGAAAAGGTAAATAGAAAAATATTAAATGATTTAATTCATATCAGTAAACTTTTTAATCAATCTAAGAAAAAATTAAAAGACGAACTCTTTTTACAAGGCGGAGAGCATGCTATTGCCTCTGAATTATTCGGTAATCCGGAACAATATAAAACTCCTCAAGAACTTGATGAAGCAATAAAAAAAGGAGAGATTAGTCCTTGGTGGATGGACGAGAATTTTGATATGGAAAAAATTTTAGACAAAATAGATAGTTCGGTTTTGAAAAAAATTATTCAAGCCTCTCAAAAATCAGTCAAAAAGTTGGAAGCAATGTTACATACTGACGGTTATTACGAAATGGCACAATCGGAAAACGCTCAAAATTTTGGCAAATCGGACAAAATAGATAAAAAAATTTTTACAAGAATTAAGGACAAAATAGAAAAAGCAAACAGAAAAATAGATAAGGCAAAAAAAGTTTTACAATTTCAGAAAAACCTTGAGAATGAAATAATGGAATTAATTTACGATCAAGTACCTAATTTACCAAAGAATATTGAAACAAATATCGCGGACTTGGTTTTTCAAAAATATAACGAAATAATTAATCAAGCGCGCAAGGGAAAAGAGGAAATTCGGAAAATTTTAGCTCAGAGCAAAGAGTTAAACGAAGAAAAAGTTGAAGCAATCAGTGATAATCTTTTGGAATACGCAAATCAAATCTTAAACGATTACATTGAAAAAATTGGGAAAGAAAAAATTGACGAAGAAGTAATCGCAAAAGAATTAGAACAAATCAACGGCAGAGTTATCTTACTTTCCGAAATCACAAAACAACTATCAATTGAAGAACTTGGTCAAATTGATTTAAGAAAAATTAAAGACATAGAAAGAATGGAAAATGTTTCCGGTAAAGAATTGTTAAAAAACAAAAAAGTATTGGCGCAAATTCAAAAAATAATTCGCAAGCAATTTCCGGCGGGAGATGATGAAGTATTTTTACAAGAATGTCAAAATAATCCGAATTTAAAATTAACAATTGTTTTGATAAACAATGAAATTGTTTCTTTTTTTGGTAAAGAAAAAAAACAAGGCGACATAGAATACATTGATTGGTTTATTTCCAACCCTGATGCAAAAATCAAGGGTTTGGGAGAAGCCACTTTACGACTTGGTTTTAATTCTGAGGAAGACAAAGAAAAGTTATTTTACGCTGTTGCCAAACCACATGTTAGATCGTTTTTGATTTTAATTGAAAGATTAAATTTTGTTTCTTTTGCCGGTTCCACCAAAGACAACGAATACAAAGATCATTATGCCCGCACTCGCCGTTTTCCGGAGGATACTTTGGATATTCTAAAAAATTTTAATTCCGAAGAAGAAAAAAAATTGGAAAAAATATTAAAAACACAAATTTTAACCGAAAATAAAATAACAACAATTAATTTTCAGGGAGAAAAATATCCTGCTTGTAAAATAGCTTATCATGGGCAAGATCATCACGATGATATTACGGAAAATGATCCGGATGGCTGGATTTTTAAGGCTATCGCCGAACAACACAAAAACGGCTATGTTTTAAGCCGTTTTATTCCTGAAGAAAAAAGCAAAACAAATCAAAATTTTTATGTTATTTTTTCTCCGGACAAAGCCAAAAAAGAAAATCAAGATAAACTGGACCTGTTAATCAACAACCACTGAGCTTCAAAAAACATTTTTAAAAATTGACTGATATTTTTATCTTCCACAAGAAAAGCCGAATATCTGTTTTTATTCAAAATAACAGCGCAAATCATATTTTTGTAAATAAAAAATTCTCCGCCGGCAAAATCAAATTTCATTTTTTGTAAATCAACCAGCATTGTTTTACGCAAAGACTTTTTATCATCTTTTTGCAATTTTAAAGATTCCCTGCTTTTAATCGCGATTACTCTGGTAAACACTTTTGTTTGAATTCTTTTTTTAATAAAAGCGGTAAAAGCCGTATTAACATCTTTGACAAATTCTTTGGGTAAAACTTTTACAAAAGAAAGTATCTCGGTTTTTTCTGTAAAATTATCTGAAATTATTTTTAAGGCCTTTTTAATTTCATTTTTCCCTTCAAAATATCTCACTCCGGGCTGACCGGAAACCAAATTAAAACCGGAAACAATATCCGGCAAATTGGATTCCAAAGCGTTTTTGGCGCTTTGAATTGCTTTTTCTTTTGCTAAAACATAATCGCGTAATTTTTCCGGGTGTAAGGGGTTAAAAATTGTTTTTTTATTCTTCTTTTTTTCCGCAATAAGCCCCTTTTTTATTAAATCATTCAAAACATTGTAAACCACCCCGCGTTTAAGAGGGGTTTTTTTAATGATTTCCCCGGCGGAAACGGCTCCGTGTTGCAAAAGAAAATCATAAACGATTGCCTCGTTTTTATTAAAACCTATTTGTTTAAAAATATCTTGATACATATTTATATTTTATCTTAAAAAATATTTTTAGACAAATAAAAAAAATGATTAAACATATAAATTTTATATAAATCCTGTAATTTACAGTAATCGTAAAATAATATTTAGTGTTATTTAGCGACCGTCAAAGCAGTGTTGACAAAATTTCCAAAATAACATATAATTAAGGTATCTAATTCCCCTAATTTATATTAAATTTATGGAAAATACTCAATTTCTAACTAGAACTATTCAAAAAAATATTGAAAATAAACTTTTTAAGGAAAAAGTGATTATTATTTATGGAGCTAGACAAGCTGGAAAAACCACTTTAGTGAAACAAATCTTGCAAAATTATCGCCATAAAAAAAGTCTTTATCTAAATTGTGACGAACCGGATGATCGTTTCGCTTTAACCAATAAAACATCTACCGAATTAAAAAGTTTTATGGGTAATAATGAAATTGTTGTCATTGATGAAGCGCAACGAGTAGAAAATATCGGGCTTACCTTAAAATTACTAATTGACAATTATCCCCATATTCAGATTATTGCCACCGGTTCATCGTCATTTGATTTAGCCAATAAAATCAATGAACCATTAACTGGTCGGAAATACACTTTCAAATTGTATCCATTTTCTCTCCAAGAATTAATCCAAAAGTTTAACCCAAGAGAAATTAATCGCACTTTAGAAAATTATTTACGTTTCGGTTTGTATCCGGAAATTATCAATAATCCCAATGAAGCGGAAGACAATTTAAAAGAATTGGCTAATAGTTATTTGTATAAAGATGTTCTACAGTTTTTAGGAATCAAGAAATCAGACATTATCTATAAACTGCTCCAAGCCATTGCCCTGCAAAACGGAAATGAAGTCAGTTATAATGAATTAGCTAATACTTTACAAATTGACAAAAAAACCGTTTATCATTACATCCTAATTTTAGAACAAGCTTTTATTATTTTTCGCCTCACCCCTTTTAGCAAAAACCTACGAACCGAATTAAAAAAACTGCGCAAAATTTATTTTTATGATGTAGGAATTAGAAACGCCTTGATCAATAATTTTAATCCCTTAAATATTCGTAACGATGTCGGTGCTTTATGGGAAAACTTTTTGATTAGTGAAAGAATTAAGTTTTTGGAAAATAATTCTCATTCGGTCAGAAATTACTTCTGGCGTACTCATCAACAACAAGAAATTGACTACCTAGAAGAACGAAATCAAAAACTTTCCGCCTTTGAATTCAAATGGAATCCTAGAAAGATTAAAAAACAAGCACCTAAACCTTTTCGCGAAGCTTATCCTAATACCCCTTTTCAATCTATTACTCCGGAGAATTATCAAGAATTTGTGGGGTTGGGGTAGATTTTCAAAGAACAAATTTCTTCTTTCTTTTCTGCGTATTTCTGCGTTTATTCTGCGCAAAGTCCGCGACCGCGAAGCAGTATCTGCGTTGTTCTGCGACCGCCAAAGGCGGTTAGTATTGACAGACTTTTAGATGATGCTAAACTACCAATAGTAAAAAAGTATAACTTTTAAACTATTTATATTTTTATGTTAATCAAACGAGATTTACATTTTCAAATTGAGCGATTTATCAAATCACCGGAAGCTATCATTGTTACCGGAATGCGTCGAGTGGGCAAAACGACTATGCTTAAAATGATTTTTGACGAAATAAAATCGGACAACAAGCTTTTTTTTGACTTGGACAACCCTCGTCAACAAATTGTTTTTGACGCCTTTGATTACGATACCATTCCCGCCAAACTGGAAGAATACGGAATTAATCCCAACAAACAAATCTATTTGTTTTTGGATGAAATTCAATCAATGCCCAATATACCTTCTGTTGTAAAATACCTTATCGATCATTATCAAATAAAATTCTTTCTCAGCGGCTCCGCCAGTTATTATATCCGCAATATGTTCACCGAAAGTTTGGCCGGCCGCAAATATATCTTTGAATTATATCCTTTTAATTTCAATGAATTTCTGCGCGCTAAAAATCTTAAAAAATCAAAAGCCGATTTGCCGATTAATCAATCACTTTATTTACATTACGCTCCCTATTTCGCAGAATATCTGAAATATGGAGGTTTCCCGGCGGTTGTTTTGGAGGACAACAAGCAAGAAAAAGAAAACAAACTTGATGACGTGTTTTCCGCTTATTGGTCTTTGGAAGTGGAAAAATTGAGTGATTTTCGCAAAAAAGACAAAGTTCGTAATTTCATTTTTCTTCTCATGGAGCGAGTGGGGAGCAAAATTGATATTACCAAATTATCCAGAGAATTGGGTGTGGCCAAAGATACGATTGAATCGTATCTGGAATTTTTCCGCGATACTTATCTTGTCTCCACCATCCCGCCATATTCCACCAATCGCGATGTGGAAATTCGCGGCGCCAAAAAATTGTATTTCATTGATACCGGCTTGCTTAATCAATTCTCCCGTTTGGACAGAGGATCAATTTTTGAAAATTGTATTTTCAATCTTCTGCGTCATCATGGAGAAGTAAAATACTGGCAACAAAAAGACGGGCAAGAAATTGACTTTGTCGTTAATGATAAAATCGCTTACGAAGTCAAACTTCACGCTACTGAACAAGATTTAAAAACTTTGACTCGCCGCGCCAAAAAAATCGGTTTGAAAAAACATTATCTTGTCAGTCAAGAATACACCGATACTCCTCAGACAACTTATGGGTTTTTGTTGTGATTTTTCAAAGAACAATTAAATATTTTCCGTGACAATCTGCGTTTGTTCCGCGTCAGTCCGCGTTCCGCGTAAAGTACGCGTCCTTCCATGACTGCGTAGCGGTAGGGCAAAGCGCCCTGTTTGGAAATTTTATTAATCTAAAACTTCCAAACAGAGCATTTTTGATATTAAATTTTCCGTGCCAGTCCGCGTAAAGTCCGCCTTTTTCCGCGACCGCAAAGCGGTATTCCGCGATTCTCAGCGACTGCCAAGCAGTAACCATTGGTTCAAAAACATACTTTTCAAAGTATTAAAAATTTCCTTGCTTTCAATAATAATCCCGTGAGGATTGTGTTCTGATAAATTTAGGAAAGCAACTTTATTGTCGTAAACATTTACTTTCATATTGGACGGATAATTTTTATGATCGCTGAATTTTATTTTGGTAAAACCGTCTTTTTTCTTTTCAGCAATTTTTTGATTTGCTTGTTTGTTTAAAGTGATAATTCTTTTTTTGATTTTTAATTTTTTTCTTTTTTCTTGATAATCTATTTTGTGAAAATTATTGATATGATTGGCATATTTTTCCATATCAAGAAAAGAAAAAATTTCTTTGCTTGAATTGTTAATTAAAGAATCATCCAAAACTTTTTTTACTCCGTTTAAACCGTTGTAACGATATATTTTAGGTGAATCAGCAAAATGTAAAGCATTAAAATTGCTTAATTGGGAGTTTAAATTCTCGCGCGCTTGACGTAATTTTTTTTCTTTTCTTTTTATTTTCTCAATCATTCTTTGCGGATTTTTCACAAAGAAAACATAAACTTGCCCTGATTTTTCTTTAAAAATCAAATCTTTTTCTTCTAAGTCATTTAAAATTTTATAAGTCAAAGCTCTGCCCAAACCGCTTAAAACCGAAATTTCCCCACCCAAAAGACCGCCCCTTTCCAAAAGGACTTGATAAACTTTGGCTTGATTTTCATTTAAACCCGCTTGGGTTAGGTGTTTGGTAAGCATACTTTAATTTAATTTTATTTAACCATCTATTTGAAACCGCAAAATGTTTTACCATTTTCCGATCTCAAGAAATGGTGGGAGCAGAGGTTGTGATTTCCCGGAAACTCCAATCGCCAATTGGAGATTTTTTTATAAACTCAGTGGCTAGCTGAGCAGGTGGCGGGCTACCACCTCCACCACCTTATCGGTGGAGAGGCGGGAGCTTACCCCTTGCGGGGAGCCCCCAATGGTGGGCGAACCACCCCAGCCCTCCTCGAGCTGGTTAAGCTCTTGGAGGGCTTTCCGCAAATCCACATAGCCTGCCGAGAATTGGCAGACCGTAAACTTGCGGTGGGGCTCCCCGCCCTGAAACCTGAACTCCGGATTCAGGGCGACTACTACCGGGACCAGGTGATAGCCCACGGCAGTGGCGGCACGGTGGGTGGACTCCACCACCGCGATCCGCCCATCCGCCTCTGTCCGGACATTGATGGCGCCACTTTGAAGGGCGGCCACCATCTCGGCCCGCTCTCGCTCAACGCGGTCACGGTACTCCTCTGGCTCTTCGCCGGTGAGTAACCATTTCCGCATCGCTTCTACCCTCTCGGATAGAGGACGACGAAAGTCCGCCACACACGCCGCGATGGCAGCCAGGAGCTTCTCCGCAGGGGAGTCGCCCTAGGGATCCTCAGGTGTCGGCAAGGGGCGCGGCCCCTGCCATTCCTCGGTTTTGGATTTATCGGCGGCCGCAACCGCCGCGATCCTCAGGGACAGTTCTTCGTCCCCAAGAATTTCATCCTCGAGGAACATAGTAATCTGTCCCTCGGCACGCATGGCGAGGACCGCCATGGCGCCGACCGAATCCAGATCCGCCCGCACGGTGGCGAGCATCGCCCCTTCGGGCGGGAGGGGCCATTCTAGCGCCACCTCAATGGCGGCAGTGGAGGTGTCCCCTCCGGTGTGTTGGGGGTCAATGTTCCCCAGCTCGCACCGCTGGGCGAGCACCGGGACGGTGACCTCAATACCCAGGACGGGGCCCTGGGCGAAAATCTGGTCGTTAGTCGCGATGGCGGCGGGGACCGGACGAGGATCAAAGAGTTTGAAATTATACATAATTTCCTCCTAAGGAATTTTGCCCTCGGCTTTCGCCTCAGGCAGAGCAGTTGGTCCGGGGATGCTCAGCCCCTAAATGTTTGGTCCTCAAACGAACCTTGCTAAAAACGAAAATAATTTTCCTTTTCATTAAGGTTCGTTTGAGAGGTTTTAAAGAACTATCCTTTCGCGTCTGTTTGTGTCCATTCTGCGTCAGTCTGCGTAAGTTCTGCGCCTGTCCGCGACCGCTCCAGCGGTATCTGCGTCTGTCTGCGTTTGTTCTGCGTTTTTCTGCGACCGCCGAAGACGATAAGAGCTCTATCTCCCGCCGATTTTGAAAATCAGCGAGAAAATGGAATTCTTGACAGATATTTTCTTTGTTGTATAATTAAATTATGGTATTTTGTATGTATAATATACAAAATATATCTATATTTAAACTATCAAATAATCACTATGCTAAAAAACAGAAAAATATTTCCAAAAATTTGGCAAGAAATTGATTCTCATCACATTATTCTTCTCAATGGTGCCAGACAAGTTGGCAAAACCACTCTAATGAAAATGGTTAGAGAGAAATTAATTTCCGAAAAAAATATCTCTGAAAACCAAATTCTTTGGTTTGATTTAGAACAAACAGATGATCTGGAGCAATGGAAAACCCAAAGAGACGCTCTGAATACACTTCCATTAAAAGATACCTCTCAAAAATACTATCTTTTTATTGACGAATTTCAAAGATCTCCGGAAATTGGTTCCACTCTGAAAGTAATTCATGATCATTATCCGCATATCAAACCGATTATTACCGGCTCGGCTTCTTGGTATCTCAATATTGATGAATCAATGGCGGGGCGCAAAATCGTTATCCCGATTTGGCCGCTTGATTTTGAGGAATTCATTAACTGGGAAAACGAAGAAAAAACGAGGCAGTTTGTTTCCCTTTTGCAAGACTCCGGCCAATTACCCACCGGGCTGATTAAATCCGTTAATCAAAAACTCGTTTCCTTTCTCACTTTCGGCGGTTATCCGGAAGTCAACAATCTGAACGGTACGGAAGAAAAAATATCAACTTTGAAAGAATTGGTAAACTCTTATTTAACTCGCGACATTAAAATCTGGAACTACAAAGCCAATTCTTTGCAAGTTAAGAAATTGCTGGCGCTTTTATCTTCTCTTATCGGAAATTTGCTGGAGAAACAAAAACTCTCCGTCAATTCCGAACTTAATCGGGTTGCTTTGGAAAATCGCTTGGAACTTCTGCAAAATACATTTATCCTTCACTTGCTCCATCCTTTTTCCACCAACAAAATCAAAGAATTAACTCGCAACCCCAAAGTTTATCTGATTGACTGCGGATTGAGAAATTATCTCTTGGATAATTTTTCGGTGTTGCCGAAGACAACCGACTTCGGCGCGCTGGCGGAAAACTTTGTGGTAACGGAACTGTTGAAAAATTTGAGTGTCTGGGGACAAGTCTATTATTGGCGTACTCGTCAAGGTCAAGAAGTAGACATCATTCTCAAGCGAGAAAATCAATTGATTCCCATCGAAGTCAAAGGTGGAAACCAAACTACCATTCCTTCCGGATTAAAATCTTTTATTCGCAACTATAAACCAAAAGAAGCTTATGTTCTCAATTGGTCAATTGTTAAAGACGAGCAATACCAAAACTGCTCCGTCAAATTCCGACCGATTTGGTTTGTGAGTAGTATTTGATTTTTTCAAAGAACGTAGGGGGCAAGATAGTTTTACACTTGCCCCCCCCGTTTTGTTTGCCAAATTTTACTGGGCATAATCCCAGTGTTCCGAAGGGATTTCTAAACCTCCTTTAATCTTCCCTCCGGAAGCGGTTTTAACAACGGCTTTAACAACTAAATCGCCGTTGTCTTTAACCTCTCCCCAAGCTTCCACATCTCCTGAGCCGGTCATTTGGGAAAAGATTTCCAGATTGAGAATAAACTCTGTGATAGCCGCACTGGCTGGCTGGCTAAACATCAAGCTCTCCAATTCAATCTTTTTTCTTCCCATTAATCTTCCTCCTTTCTCTCGGCTTCTGGGCCGAGATCATCAAATTCCATAACCAGTCGACGAACACGCCGAAACCGTTTGAAACGATAAAGACGGTTTTTGACTCGCCAATCCGCTAATTCCGGATCTTGAACAATTTCCGCCTCTGACCAAAGTGGCCGCAAGCCAAGATCAACCATTCGCGTTAAAACCGAATATGGCGCCACAACGATAATATCATCATAATCGCCTTTTCGGTATCTACGAACAATCGCCTCGGCTCCATCAAACGGCCGGGTGTCCTCCTCAACTACAACATCTTCACCAAACATCCTCCGCAAAGCGCCCATTTGAACACCATGCATTGGATGCCGGCTAATCCACAAAATTTTCTTCGCCATCTCTTTTTCCTCCTTTTTTTATTTTTTGACAAACAAAAAGCCCGAATACGAATATAGATAAATTTCAAAAATAGACTTTGAAAATATCTAATTCGTATTCGGGCACTTTGGGCAACCTTTTGGTTACCGAAAAAATAAAGCGGTTATCCAAAAGCCAACTTCATTTTTCCGGCAACCAAAGCCCAAAGATTTTTTAGTTGATTTTTTTTAAAATTTCCCTCCTCTGAAACCACGATTAATATTTATGTCATCCTGAATCTTGTGCCGAGAATTCGGTATTATTTCAGGATCTAAAATCATGGTTTCGGAGAAGAAGCGAAAGGTACCACCTTTCGCTTCAAAAAACCATGGAGTTTGGTTAAATAGTTGCTTATAGCACTCCTTGACTATAAGCAACCCGCTTTCACCTTTTGGTCCGAGATCATCCGCTCTTTCCAAAGGCTACTCACGATGTGGATTTTTGCCATTTAAATACAAGAGATTAGCGTTCCTGCCCGCCACATTCAGACAGTCGGGCCTCTCTTGGGTAATTTTTGAGCTGTTCATTTTAGTTCACCCTTAAAGGGTATCTCCTCAAAGGAGATGCTATACCAGGTCGCGCTAACTCACCCGTATAGCTGCCATACTTGTCTCGGTGTATGGCTACCTATCCGCTTGTGTTAAGGGCTCACTCGCGCCGAAACCCCTACTTCAATAAAGAAGCCACTCGGATATAACAGCTCTTTACCGTCATTGAAAACGACGGATGCTTGATTTCGGCCAGTCCTCATTAACTTCGGGACCTTCAATGCCTACCTTCAAGCTCGAGCCTAGACAGAACCACCAAACTGCCTAGACAAGTCATGGTGAGGATTTTGTTTAAGCGGTTCCTCTAACCGCTTCCAATATCGGGGCTTGGGTTACTTGTTTATATTTACGGGCCATGCCTCCGTAAATAAAACAAATAACCTGCGGGGAATGTTTATTTTAGGCCGCCATTTCCCGCTTCAACCCAAACGGCCTGCCAAAACAAATTTATTTCTCACTTTCTCCTCCTTTTTATGGTTTCGGCTTTTGGCTGGGGCTTGCCTAGCAGTTGCCCTTGATCTTTTTAACCAGGAGAACCGTGTCACCGTCGGTCAGTTCCGCTTCTAGGTCAGTCGGTGCGCCGTTAACCCGAACTTCGTAACCTTCAGGGTCAAGCGCAGAAACCTCAAGAGCATCAGCTACAACAGACCCAGACTCAAGCGCCAATTCCTCAATCCGTCCTGGTAATCTTCCGATTCTTACTGTAATCATAGTCATTCTCCTTTCATGTTCTTGGAATTTTTTACACAATGACCGCCTGTGCGAAGCGCCCCGGAGCTGCCCCGGAGTATTACAGCCCCAGTTTAACGTCATAGGGTTGGACGGTTAAATGTTAATTAAAATTTCCGGGTGATGGTCGCCATCGGCCTAAGAGAGAATATTATTTCATTATCAAGGTCATCTTCCTCTCCTTGCTCAATGGCGAACCACCGTATTAATTGCCATACAGCTATACCTGAAATAACCTCAGCAGTAGGCCCCACGCTAACACTCGCACCACAAGCTGAAATTTCCGCTTCCGCATCATCGTACAACGTCCTTTCCCATTCCCGGATATGTCCGGGTTTATTGGGATTTAACGCATACACTCTACCATTATCCGCGCCCATGCGAGTCTCAACTACCAACTGAGTGCGCAACTTGAACTTAAGCGCCCTGGTCCAAATCTGCTTGCGGGATTCCATTGTATCCGTTAGTAAAAAAACAACCTCGCCCAGAGACTGAGAACCATCCACTTTTTCCGCGTGAACTTGAATTTCAGCTCCAGTGTCGCGTTTCACAACTTCCGCAAGAGCCTCCACTTTCAACTTTCCGATGTCGCCGATTCCAAAAATCTGATTAGCCACATTATGTTCCTCAACCACATCAAAATCCCAGCAATGGATATTCTGAATTCCAAGTTTCGCAAGAGATGGCACTACGCGGGAACCAGTAGCGCCTGCACCAACAACGTCCACCCGGCGCGAGCCAAATTTACTGGGAGAAAATACTGAAAGATGTCGGAGGGGATCAACTCTGTTCATCTCTTCCCTCCTTTCCTTTTTCGGCTCTTGCGAGAACAGGAGCGAGAATTTCCACCAACAATACCGGCGTAATTATCCTCCCAATTTCTATTATAATAGGGGGCAAAACCAACATGGCGAGTTGGCGGGGGAACATACTTTTCCTTCACCTTAGCTTCAATCTCCGTCTTCCATCGCTCGCGCCTGCTTTCGTCAACTGGTTCATACAGCTCCCACTCAACATCGCTTATCTTTATTCCAACATCATACAGAAACAGCGTGAACTCCATCCGGCCCTGTTTGTTCAAAATGCCGCGGATAAAATAGTTACATCCGTTTTCAACAAACACTGTCATTTGACTCTCGTCTTGGCCAGAAGGACTCGTTCCCATATTTACATGGGAATGCCCCCAAAAACGCAATGAATTTACAACTTCCATTCCATCAGGACGGGAAGCCATAATTTCTTGCGCCCACTCAGCCAAACCGTCAGCCGTAATTTCGCAGGTGGCCACATGTGTTTCCTGTTCAAGGAGAAAAATTTCCTTTATCAAAAAATCACTGCCTGCTCGTTCTACTGTTCCGATCCAGCCAACCTCCTTATTTACCTCATCTACGAGGATATACATATCCTCATAGGCTTGGCGGGTGATCAGAATCCTCGGAATATTAGTCAACTCTACCCTGTTTTGGAAACTGTGCGGCAAAAATTTTTTTGCCGCAGTTCTCCAGCTGTTTTTCAACATTATTAACCTCCTATATCGTAAAATAATTTTTCAGAACTTCCCGAACCTGCCCCTCGCTAACCTCTAGGAGCTTAGCCAGCTGCGACGTCTTTACGCCATTACTCCCTGTGAAGCACCAGCAATCACCACAATTGCGGATACGAGATCCGGGTTCCATCTTTCGAGCAATCTGCACGAACTTGAGATCAGACTCTACGTTGTGAAACGGATTTTGTCCGCGAAGTTTCTCAACTCGCCTCAGCTCCTCCTGAATTTCTGACGGCTGTAGTTCAATAGGGGCCAGCGGCCATCTATCAATATACTTTCCAGCTGCATCATCAGTGTTAACCGATTCTACGAACTGGATGGCCACCATAGTCAAAGCTGCAAACTCGTAATTCGCCACGAGCTCAGGGACAATTTCTGTCATTGTCCCCAAACAAGCTTTACCCTTGCCATTGATGTGCGGAGCCTGGCTCTTTCCCCAATCATACCCATCAACTTGACGGGTGAGATTATACCAACGAATGTCGCCATTGTCGGTATAAATCTCAATAAGAAATGCGCCGATCTCGTGGAGCCTACCAGAGCGAGGATCAGTACAATACAAGGTGTCCGTGAACACCTTGATTACCCCGGATGCAACCTGCACGTCGCGAACTTTCGGTACCTCCAGAAGCTTGTCGAACTCCTTTCCATACCGTTCTAATTCTCCGCTCTGACAAGATGTAAGCTGCTCTAATTTTCGCCGCGCGCCCGCCAGCTCGCGAATTCGACGGACAAGTTGCCTCTGGAGCTCCTCAACCTCGCGTTCGCCGTCAGCAATTTTTTTCCGCGTTCCCTCTAGCGTCTTTTTTAGACGCTTTGAACACTCCTGAATATACTGCTCCCGCGAACGCCGCCGGCGCTCCTCCGCCAACTTCCGTTGTCGCTCCGCTTTTTCTTCTGGAGAAAGCGTTAATTCAACAACTACCTCCTTAAGAAGTAGACGGAAAATCTCTACCTCTGATTTTTTGCCACTGTGGCAGGCATCATGGTGAATATATAGATTATTCTTTACCAACTCGGCAACCGCCCATCCGGTTTCGATATCCACGATAGCAACACCTTTACCAGTAGGTTTGAATCCGGCATCACGACAAGCAACATCATAACCCCAAATTTTTTGAGGAGCCTTAAAGTCATTTTTTTTTCCAGCCCCAGACCAAATCCTGATATAAAATTTATCACCAGAAACAGGATTTACTTGGCTTCCATGTGGCACAGACAAAATAATATCTGTCTGCACAACTGGGACAAGTATGTCTGAAACAAGTTTTTTAAACTCATCTTTTTGATAGCCATTCCAGCTTTCCACCTCAACCTTACCTCGTGATTCAGCAGATTGAGATAAAATCTCTGTTTCAATTGATCGCAGTTCAACTTTGACAATCCCCTCCAAGGTGGTTCCCGTCTCAGCTACCACGACCATGCCAATGGCCTGTAATGCCGGGTTGATATTTTCTTCATCAACGACCACACCGGCATGGCCGTCAATGTTCAGGTCGCAAAATTCTACTTCCGTTTCCTGGATTTTATTTTTTTGATCCTCGTTGAGGACTAAGAAATAGTTTTTCATGTTTCCTCCTTTCCCCTTTCCCGGATCATCTGCCGGGTTGGGAAAAAATTTTTTTGAATTGCCTCCCTGAAACGGCGAATAACCGCCTCGGGCAAGGCAATCCAATTAGAAAGGAGAAAATATCTAAAAACGCGAAATTGCGTATTATTTCAGATTAATTTGTATTTTTAGAATTAATATTAAATACCAATTCATTATCAAAAAATATCATCAACTCAAATGCTCCGATTTTATCCGAGCGAACGCCACCAATAACAAGTAGCGCTATTTCATTAAAAATATTTTTGATTTATTCAGTTGTCAACGAACAAAAAGCTTTCCTTTTTAGGAAAGCTTTTTGCAGGACTTTTGCTAAAAGTATTCTAAACACTACTAAAAAATACTTTTAGAAAAGCCTTGCAAGAAACTTTCCTGGGTGTAGTGTTTAGAATATGAAATTGTCAATAACATTGACTGAAATGAGGAAAAATTTATTTTAAGGCAAATTTTTCCTCACAATCACTCAATATTATAAGGGACTGGGGAAGGTTGGCGAGCTTTGCCCCGGTTTTTCCGGAACAGGAGCTACACTTCCGCTCATCGGGTGGTTAAGTCCGATGCCTTAGCTTGGGAGTGATGCCAAGCCAGTTGCAATCCCGATTTATTGAATAAAAGAACTTTAGTACCCCTTCTTAATAGAAAGGGGGTTGCAAATATGCTATAATTTAAACAAGGACAAATTAGATATTACTTTCGGGTCCTGTTTAAATTTTGGGGATTTTAATCCTTTTTATCCATGGTTAGGAATAAAAAAGATTTTATGAGTTTATCGCAAATCCCTTTTTCATATTTGCGAACCTCTTTTTATTATGTAGGGTACGTCTCATCTTCTTGTGATAAGAAGAGGTTTCACCTCCTTTCGACAAGCATTTGAAAGGAAGTGAACTTCACTGCTTACCACTTGCTTGATTTTCTTTCGGGTTGAACAAGTATCGCGTTTCCGCAATTTCTTGTTACTCTAATCCTCAAGAAACAAGTGCTTGGAAGTTTTCTTTATTTTTTTTATTAATGTGCTTTTTTGATTTTGACATTACACTATAGCATATTATTAAAAACTTGTCAAGGGTTTGTGACAGATATTTGAGGTATATATAAAATATTTGGCTAAAATAAGCTAAATATCTTTGTTATAAGGTATTAAAAATACTGTCATAAATTTATGACAGTGATTACCATCCTCTATGTCATGCTGAATCTTGTGCTGATTTATTTGGTATTATTTCAGCATCTCGCCCCCCCCATGTCATGCTGAATTTATTTCAGCATCTTTCTCTTCCCATGTCATGCTGAATCTTGTGCTGAATTTATTCGGTATTATTTCAGCATCTCGCCCTTCCCATGTCATGCTGAATTTATTTCAGCATCTCGGAGGAAAGAGTAAAACCTTAAAAAACACGAGATTCTGAAATGTTTAGAATGACAGTAGAATTGACACGAGATTCTGAAATGTTCAGAATGACAGTGAAACTACCCTGTCATGCTGAATCTTGTGCTGAATTTATTCGGTATTATTTCAGCATCTCGGAGGAAAGAGTGAAACCTTAAAAAACACGAGATCCTGAAACAAGTTCAGGATGACATATATTTACCCGAGATTCTGAAATGTTCAGGATGACAGTGGATTTGACATGAGACCCTGAAATATTCAGGGCGACAGTGAAAACATGAGACCCTGAAATAAATTCAAGAAATATGTTAAGAAATAGGGAAAAAGAAATCGTTGAAAAATTAAAGAACATTGAAATTCCGGAAGAAAAACAAGAGGAATTTAAAAAAGTGGCGAGCGAATTTTGCAAATGGGCGGACAATCAAGAACTTGTTGATTTTGTCAGAGAAAAAACCGGACTGGCTCCTATTAACAAAGAAGATTTGCCTCTTTAATTTTAAGATTTTGATTTGAGAATAATTTCCAAGTAAAAACCGCTATAAAGCGGTTTTTGTTTTGGGAGAAGTTTTGGACAATCCTATGATGATTTTTTTTGAAAACTTTTTTTATAGTAAAAAGCCGAAATAAGAAAGAAGAAAAACAAGCCGAAATGCGAACTCCATATCCAATGGTCAAAAAACATCATAATCAAAAAGGAAAAAACCGCCAAGAGAAAAACATTGTTTTTTTGCTTGTGGAAATTTTTTAACAAAAGGACTAAAAAGAGAAGAAATAAAAGCAGTCCGATTATACCCAGCTCGGCAATGATTAACAAAAAAACATTATGAACGGGTTGATAATACCAGGCCGGTAATTTTTTTTGCAATTTATTGTAGTCTGCCAAAGTATAGTTTCCAATGCCCACGCCAAACCAAGGATGATCTTTGATCAAATCTTTGGCTTGTTGAGTGTACTTTACTCGTTCTTCTATAGATTGAATTTCCAAGTGATTGTTTAAAGTAAAACGAGATAAAAATAAATTTGAAAAATTAATAATAAAAAAGATTAAAATTACTGAAAAAATAAAAGATGTTTTTAACAAGCTTTCTTTGCGGTCTTTAAAGTGAATTATAAAAAAAGCCAAAAAAGACAAGCCCGCCACCAACCAAGCATTACGTGAAAAACTGGTTATCATTCCGGCAAAAATGGCAATTAAAGAAAAAAGTAAAAACAATCTGATATACAAATCTTTAAAAGTGGGTTCTTCTTTTTCGTTAATTTCCGAATATATGTTTACGATAAAAATCAACATAATCGCCAAAAATCCGCCCAAAATATTCGGATGACTGAAACCGCCGTAAGATCTGAGCCAGCGACGATAATCTTCGGCTTTCTCGCCAACTGTATGAACAACAGAAGTTCCAATCGTAGTTGTTTTATGTTCGCTGATTCCCAGATATTTATTGGCCGGTGAATATTGATTGAAAAATTGCCAAAGACCGAAGGCGCCTTGAAGCATAGCGGTAAAAATAAAAACAAACATTAATTTGCGCCAATTAATTTTAGTGTTGAGAATTACAAAAAAGAAAGCAATGGCAAAAGACAGCTTGACCGCTGAAAAAAGAGCCAGCTCTTTGTCCGGCGCCCAAATAATTGACGCAAAGGAAAAAAGACTTAAAAACAAAAGAGTTAAAGTGATTTTTGAGAGTTTGAATTTTTTTATTTTTTTAAAGTATTTGATGTTTGAAACAAGGAAAATCGCAAAAATCAAAAGCAGAATTATGTCGCTGATATAAAAGGAAATCGTTAAATACTCCCATTTTGATTTATGCAGAAAAACCTCTCTGACAATATAGGTTGTTTGCAAGGGCAGAAAAAATACAAAAAGATAAATTAAAAATTGAATCGGATTTTTTTTGATTTGAAAAATTAATTTTTTTATTTTCATAGATTTTTGATTATTTTTTTTTTTTTTTTTTTATAATACAGGCGACGATCATTGTCGTGAAATTTTAATATTTTATCATTAATGATTATTTCCGTTCCTTTATTGGCTTGTTTTTTAAAATGTTCGGGCATTTTTTTAAGTTGAATTTTTTTGGCGGTTTTTTCAAGTATTGTTGAAATGCCGGAAAGGGGTTTTTGGATGATTGAGAGGAGATTCTGAAACAAGTTCAGAATGACACGGGCAAATTTTGAGGTGTTGGTGTTTAAATTATGAGATTCTGAAACAAGTTCAGAATGACATGGGGGGTGTTCCGAACGACATGGGTGGTGTTCCGAATAATTTTTTATATTATAAAATTTTAGATTCGGTAGAAAGTTTTTTAGCCAATCATTTGCTTTGATAA
>JALULG010000078.1:10115-11117 GCA_027040785.1 bacterium | reverse complement strand
TTATTTTCTTTTTAGAAAAAAAATAAAAAAAGACTTATTCCTGAAAGAATAAGGATAATTGTAAATATTGAAGTTAAGGTGATAAGATTTTTTTTAGTCATTGTTTTGAGGTTATTTTATGTTATTTTGAGTTTTACTGTCATTCTGAACATTTCAGAATCTCATTGATTTTAGGTTATACTTTTTTCCATGAGACCCTGAAATGAATTCAGCGTGACAGGAGGAAAACGAGATGCTGAAATGAATTCAGCGTGACAGGAGGAAAACGAGATGCTGAAACGAGTTCAGCATGACAGGAAAAAACCTACTCAATACTTTAAAACTAACAAAAAGAGAGAAAAAGTCAAGAATTTGGAAAAGTTTTTCTTTTCCTTAAGAAAGTTCTCTTTCAAAAAAGAGAACTGATTTAAGAAAAAGAAATGTTTTGATTTTAATCAAGAAATTTTAAGGAAGAAAGGACTTTTTGGGAAATTTCACTATCCCTACTTTCAATAAGATATTTTTTCTTATTATGTTCGGTAAAAATAAGAATAGTTTTTCCGCGTTTCCATTGATGATAACAAGTATTATCAGGTTTTAAATTTTCACAAATAAATTTACGTGCAATAAATCGATAAGCTTTTTCTCCATCAATAGTTAATTCTTCTATATCTCCAATAACATTATCTTTTTCTTCCTTAGACATAGCATTATAATATTTTTCAACAACTTTTTTTAAATCTTCTTTATCGTAATCATAATAAAGTTCTGGATCTACATAATTATTAATAGATTGAATATAATATATATTTACCCCTCCTTCATCACATAATTTATCATCACAATACATGTCTATACGAGAAAAATCTGGCGATCCATTAATAAACCAATTATCAGGATAAGAAAAACTTATCTTTAATATTTCATCTTTTTCGGTTTTCCATTTGAAAGGAATCTTTTTTTTCTTTTCTTCTTTTTTTGTTTCTTGTTTATTATTATTTACATTAATCTTTTTATTACTTT
>JALULG010000078.1:0-10105 GCA_027040785.1 bacterium | reverse complement strand
TGATGATATTTTTTTTAGTCATTGTTTTGAGGTTATTTTTTTATAATTTTAGGTTTTACTCTTTTCCACGAGACCCTGAAATAAATTCAGGGTGACATAAGGAGTTCAGAGTCTCGTGTTCGTCACATGTCATCCTGAACATTTCAGGATCTCGGGGATTTTAGGTCTTACTTTTTTCCACGAGATGCTGAAACGAGTTCAGCATGACAGGGATGATTGACATGATAAAAAAAAGCGCTGTCATTCTGAACTTGTTTCAGAATCTCGGGGATTTAAGCTTTAACTCTTTCCTATGAGATGCTGAAACAAGTTCAGCATGACATGAAAAAACCTACTTAATATTTTAAAACTAACAAATAAAGAGAAAAAGTCAAGGATTTAAAAATTAATAAACCTAAAAAGTTGACACAAAAAATAAAATATTGTAGTATTATAATATATTTGGTAAGTAGCTGAAAAAGCTACTTATTTTTAACTGTAATAAAAATCTATGTTAGACCAAAAACAATTTGCAATCGCATTAAAACAAATTTGCGATGAAAAAGGAATTTCCGAAAAACAAGTTTTAGAAACCATTGAATCCGCCTTGGCGGCCGCTTACAGAAAAGATTACGGAAATAAACTGCAAAACATAAAAGTGAATTTTAATATTAAAGACGGTAGCTCTGAAGTTTTTGATATCAAAACGGTTGTCCCCGACTTACCAGAAGAAGAGGAAGAAAGTAAAGAAGAAAATAAAAATAAAGTGGAAAAAAAAGAAAAAGAATCTGAAGAAGAAGGAGAAGAAGTGAAAAAATTTAACCCAAAAACAGAAATTCAATTAAGCGAAGCTAAAAAAATCAAAAAAGACGCTAAAATCGGTGATGAAATAATAATTCCTTTAGAAAAACCGGCCGGTTATGGCAGAATGGCCGCGCAAACAGCCAAACAAGTAATAATTCAAAAATTAAGAGAAGCGGAAAGAAAAACTCTTTTTGACGAAATGAAGAAAAAAGAAAATACGGTTGTTAACGGAATCATTGAAAGATATAATAAAAATTTTGTTTCCGTTGTTATTGGAAAAGCAAACGCTATTCTTCCGGCAGAACAACAAATAAAAGGAGAAATGTATAATGTTGGCAGTCAAATGAAATTTTACATTGTATCAGTTGAAGAAGGTCCGAAAGGTCCCGAAATAATCTTATCAAGGCGAAGTGAGGAAATTTTAAAAGAACTTTTTACGGTTGAAATTCCGGAAATTTCCAGTGGAATAGTGGAAATCAAAGGCATCGCCAGAGAAGCCGGAGAAAGATCAAAGGTGGCGGTTACAACTGATGACAGCTCCATTGATCCGATCGGATCTTGTATTGGACAAAGAGGAAACAGAATTCAAGTGATTATCAATGAGTTAAATGGAGAAAAAATAGATATCATTGAATATAACGATGATCCTGAAAAATACATCAAAAACGCTTTATCTCCCGCCAAAATATCCTCAATCAAATTAAATAAAAAAGAAAAAGAAGCTGTTGTAAAAGTCAAAAGCGATCAATTTTCTTTAGCTATTGGAAAAGGAGGACAAAACGCTCGCTTAGCAGCCAAATTAACCGATTGGAAAATAGATATCGTAGAAGAAAAAGATAAAACAAATAAAGAAACAGAAAATAAAAAAGATAAAGAAATTGAAGACAAAAATAACAAATAATTAATCAACCAATCAAAATTATGAAAATTAATATTAAAAAATTACCCAAAAACAAAATAGAATTAACCGTAAAATTAGAACCGGAAGAATATCAAAAAGAAATGGAAAAAGCGGCTCAAAAAATCAGCCAAAAAAGTAAAATAAACGGTTTTAGACCCGGTAAAGCTCCTTATAAAATAGTTGAACAAAAGTTTGGCGCCGGAGCAATTATGGAAGAAGCTATTAACGATATAATTCAAAATAGTTACATTAAAGCTTTAGGAGAAAAAAAATTAATTCCAATTGAAGCTCCCAAAATAGATGTAATTAAAATGGCGCCAAACAACCCTTTGGAATATAAAGCGACTGTTTCTTTAATGCCGAAAGTAAAAATCGGTAATATTGACAAAATTAAAATAAAAGCGAAAAAAATTAAAATTGACGAAAAAAAAGTTGATCAAACAATAAAACAATTAGCTGAAAGTCGCGCCAAGGAAAAAATAACAGATAGAGGGGCGAAAAAAAATGATATTTTGGAAATAGATTTAGATTTATTAAAAGACAATCTTCCGGTTGAAGGCGGACAATCCAGAGGATATAAAGTTATCATGGGTGAACCTCATTATATTCCCGGTTTTGAAGAAAAATTAAAAGGAATGAAAAAGGGTGAAAAAAAAGAATTTGATATAAAATTTCCTAAAGATCATTACAATAAAACATTAGCCGGACAAATTATCAAATGTAAAGTTGATGTTAAAGGGGTTTACGAAAGAGATGTTCCGAAAATAAGCGATGATTTTGCCAAAACTTTGGGAAATTTTAAAAATTTAAAAGAACTTCAAAAACAAATTAAAGATAATTTGGAAATTGAAGCAAAACAAAAAGAAAAAGAAAGACAAGAATTGGAAATGTTAGATGAAGTAATTAAAGTATCTGAATTTGAAGAAATTCCGGAAATACTATTAAAAGAAGAGGTCCATAAAATGATTCACGAACTTACCGGAAATTTAGCCAATCAAGGAATAAAACTTGAGGATTATTTAACTCATCTTAAAAAAACAGAAGAAGAACTTAAAAAAGATTTTTTACCGCAAGCGGAAAAAAGAGTTAAAACCGCCCTATTTATCCAGGCTTACGCCAGAGAAAATAATATTAATATTACGGAAAAAGAAGTTGATGATGAAATCAAAAAATTATTATTGCAATATAATCATGATGAAAATGCCAAAGAACAAATCAAAAGTCCGGAGTATAAAAATTATTTAACAAATGTTTTAAGTAACCAAAAAGTAATTCAAGAATTAAAGAAAAAAATCATTCAAACAAAAAAATAAAAACCCTTGACAGATTTTTTTCTTTATGCTACGATATATTATCGTAAAAGTTGTTCAAAAATTTAATATATTTTCAAGTCAAACCTGCTCTTAAACCTGCAGACACGACAAGCATGGAAATTAGCCAACAAGAATACTTGGCCACGGCTGATTATATCCTGTTGTTAATTTCTAGTCTGCAGTTTCAAGAGCAGGTTTTAATTTGTTTTATTTTCAACATTTTCCACATTCACAGCTTCATCATTTTCCTCTTTTTCTCCACTTTTCTCTTTGTTTTCACCATTTTCATCAAGATCTTCTTTTTCCTTGCCAATTAAACAAACAGCTTGCCAAGGACGATACCTACTAAACCATCGTTCTTCTTTTTTTTCTCCATTTTTATAAATAATAATTCTCTTAAATTCGGCATCAGCTCCGTTATGAGAACTTTCCGTACACTTCTTTTCTCCGGGCTTTAAATCTTCCGTTTCAATTATTTTGGTTGGTCCGGGAGGAACAATATTATAAATTTTCGGCTTTGAAATCTCCACTTTGCGACCATCATCGGTTCCCCAAAAACTAAAAATTAGTTTATTTCCTTCTATTTTTGTTTGTAATAATAAATAATGATCGGTGTCATTGATAAACTTTAAATCCGGTTTTGGTATATAAATGGTTGCATCGGTTCCGGCCGGTTCATAATAAACCACTCGATAAGCGTGCGGATGCCTTTCAGTAATAGGCAGGCCGGTATTTAAAGCCAAACGAAACATTGTGGTGGCTATTTGACAAAGCCCTCCCCCATACTCCGGAACCGTTTTGTTTCCCTTAATAACCAGTTCTTGCAAATAACCATGTTCAGCATCAATTTCACCTAAATTCTTAACTAAAGAAAACTCTTCTCCCGGTTTAATTAAGAGTCCATTTAAAGAATCAGCTCCGGTCTTAATATTATGCCGTCTGTTTTTAGGACTTCCGGAAAAATCAGATTCTCCTTTGCCGACCAATTCTTTAATTCCCAAATCATTTATGTCCTCAATTGAATTTTTGGCCAAATCTCGCGTAATATAAATATCAACATTCAAAACATTGCTATCAAAAAAAATATTATCTATTTCGTCAACCGTCCTTTTAATATCAATTTTTATCCCGTTTTTACCGCTATAAAACTCAACAACCCTGCCGTCTTTCATTTTAAAACGAGCGTCTTGAGCCGGTTTAGCTATTTTTTTATTTAAATTTTCTAAAAAATTTTTAACTTTTTCTCTATTTAAAACCAAACGAATATAATTGCTTCCAGGTTCATACCCTATCCAAGAAGCAATTAATTTTTTATCAATTTTCTTTATTTCCAAATCATTATTATTTGGACAATATTCCTGTAAATCTTTATCAACCGAACAATTTATTGTTAAAGAAATATCTTTTCTGTTTAAAATGTTTTTTATTTTAGGGATCAATAAAGCGATATCTTCTTTTTTGATTTTGGGATAATCGGTTTTAATATACATTTTTATCGGATCATTTTTCAAAAAAGAAATATTATTTTTTGCTTTTAAAATAGCTAAATCGTAATCAAAAGTTCTGCCCAATTTTTCTGAAATAATTTTAATCTCCGGTTTCTTGTTTTTAAAAATTATTTTAAAATAAGCATCGTTTCCCGGTTTTTCCAAGTCGGAAAAATTTTTATGTAAAGCATCTCTTAATTCTTTTTCATTTAAATAATAGTTAATCGGATAATCCTTTTTTTTCAAAAAAGAAACAACCCTTTCTTTCGTATTTTGAAAAAAATTTTTATTTCTTCCGATTGTAAAAGCTTTTTCAACCGATTTTTCCAAATCAATGGAAAAAATTTCTCTAGATAAATCAATATCTCCGGTAGATATTAAAGCAGACGAAACAACAACTTCTTTGTCTTTATATTTAAAAAACAAACCTTCTCGCATTAAATAATCAGATGATTTCTTTAAATCAACCAAAGCCTCTTTACGTGTTTTTCCGGATAAATTAATACCACCAATTTGAACTCCGGGAAAAATTTTATTTTGATAATAAAAATTTAAAAAAAGCAAAAAACCGAAAATTAAAAACAATAAAATAAAAAAACCGACAGTAAAAAACATTAACCATCGATTTTTTTTTCTTTTTTCTTTTGTGTTTTTACTCATTATTATCAGTATTTAATAATTTATTTAAAACTGTTTTGGCAATCTCTTCTCGAAGTTTCTCATTATCATCAAAGTATAAAGACAATTTCCCATTTTTAAGCTTTTTTAATTTTTCCGGTAAAAATTTCTTAGGAATATTTCTTAAAACGCCATATTCGGTTCTTAAGTCAAAAAAACCTTCGTTTCTTTCTTGAAATTCACCGTTTAAAAAAAAATCATTTTCATTTCTTAAATCTTTTTTTTCTTCACTTTCCTCACCTTTTTCCGCTTTTTCTTTTTTAAATTCTGTTTTTTTAATTTCTTTATCCTCCCCTCCCGCTATTTTTTCCCAATTAAATTCTTCAAACATAAAAAGTAGTTTTTTTGACAAACCTAAAAAAACTATTTATTTACTTTTACTTTTATTTGTGAAACCATTTTAGTTTTCGGAATTGTAATTGTTAAAATCCCGTTTTCCAAAACAGCTTTTAATTTATCACTTTCAACATTATACGGCAAAACGATTGATCTGGAAAATTTTCCCCAATAGCATTCTTTATAAAAATAATCTTTTTCATCAACATTATCCTTATTTATACGTTCTCCGCGAATAGTTATTATATCGTTAAAAAAAGAAATGTCAAGATCTTCCGCTTTAACGCCGGCAATAATTGATTTAATAATAATATTTCCGTTTTTTTCAAAAATATCAACCAGTAATTGCGCTTCCTTTTCTTCCGTCCTCTTTTTATCCTCATTTTCCAAAAAAGAAAGATTATCTTGTTTTTTAGAACTTTCTTTTTCTAAAATTTTATTGAGTTTTGCTTTTTTTTGAGGATCCATAAATTTAATTTAATTTTATTTGTAAAAAATTTCTTAATTCATCTATTTTTATCCTTTCTTGTTTCATTGTATCTCTATCCCGGATTGTAACGGTTTCATTCTCCAAAGTGTCAAAATCAACCGTAATACAATAAGGAGTTCCGATTTCATCTTGACGACGATATCTTTTACCAATATTACCATTATCATCAAACTCACACATAAAATCATTGCTTAAATTTTCAAAAATTTCCCGCGCTTTTTGAACTAAATCCGGTTTGTTTTTTAATAAAGGAAAGATGGCTACCTTAATCGGCGCTAAAATGTTTGGCAATCGCAAAACAGTTCTTTCGCTTCCGTCATTTAACTTTTCTTTTGTGTAAAAATCAGTCATAACCGCCAAAAATATTCTTTCTACTCCAACTGAAGTTTCCACGATATGTGGAATATATTTTTCATTTGTTTTCGGATCACGATAACTTAAATCTTGTCCTGAAAATTTACTATGTTGTTTTAAATCATAATCTGTCCGATAATGAACACCCTCCATTTCTTTAAAACCAAAAGGATATTGATATTCAATATCCCAAGCCGCCTTGGCATAAAAAACCAAATTTTCGTGCTGATGCCATTTTAGATTTTTTTCATTTAATTTTAAAATATTTACAAAATAATTCCATCGCTTCTCTCGCCATCTTTCATAATCATCCATTGCTCTGTCCGGATGAGTAAAAAACTGCATCTCCATTTGCTCAAATTCTCTTTTACGAAAGATAAATTGTCGGGCGGTTATTTCATTACGAAACGACTTACCAACCTGTGCTATACCAAAAGGAATTTTTACTCTAACAGTGTCCAAAACATTTTTAAAATTTATGTAAATCCCCTGACAAGTTTCTCCACGCAAATAAGCGGGATCTTTTGTCCAATCTCCGGTAAAATTTCCCAAATTGGACTTAACAAGTAAATTAAATTTTTTTGCTTCGGAAAAATCACTTGATCCGCATTTTGGACATTTTATTTTCTTTTTATTTTCTTCAAATAATTTATTTATTTCTTCCTCGCTCATTTTTTCATCGGCAAAAACTCCGATTTCTTCCAACAAATGATCAACTCTTAATCTGGTATGACAATTTTTGCATTCAGCTAAGGGATCGGCAAAACCACCAACATGCCCGGAAGCTTCCCAAACTTTCGGGTGCATAAATATAGAACTGTCCAAACCAACAATATTATCGTTTTTTTGGACCATTTCCTTCCACCAAGTTTTTTTGATGTTATTTGCCAATTCAACTCCATAAGGCCCATAATCATAAACAGACGCAAAACCGCCGTAAATTTCCGAAGACGGAAAAATAAAGCCCCTTCTTTTGGCAAAAGATATAATCTCCTCCATTGATTTTTTTTCTGCTTCAGGCATAAAATTAAATAAGTATTTTTATTTTAACAACAATAAAGCTTAAAGTCAATTTTTCTAAATCAATTAAATTAAAAAATACCGAGCTAATAAAAAAACAATTTTAATCTATTCTCTTTGAGACCCTGAAATAAATTCAGGGTGACATAAAGGGAAGCGAGATAGTAAAATAATACTGAAACAAATTCAGTATGACAATGGGGTCGCACTGTCACTCTGAACTTGTTTCAGAGTTTCGTGGTTAGTCACTGTCACTCTGAACATTTCAGAATCTCTTGTTAAATCCACTGTCATCCTGAACTTGGTTCAGGATCTCATGGATTTTTAGATTTTACATTATTTTTCGAGATACTGAAATAAATTCAGTATAACATAGGATAAAATTTCAGAATCTTTTGGTTTTCTTTTTATTTATTGTGCAATTTCTTGACAAAAATTAAGCTTTTTAGTATTATAAGCTTAATCTTAAATTTTAATTATCTAATTATTAACCAAAACTCAAATAAAAAGAATTTATGGTCTTTGGGCCATTTTTAATTTGAGTTTAATCATTATGTCGGACGAAACAAAAAAAGCTCAGAATTCAAATTTTAAAAAAATACTGGAAAAAAATCTTATAAAACTCCCAAAAGTCGGAGACACTATTAAAGGAAAAGTTATTAATGTTTCAAAACGAGAAATACACATTGACATAGACGGGGTTACAACCGGTCTTGTCAGGGGAAGAGAAATTATTGATGAATCGGGAGAATATTCAAATTTAAAACCGGGTGATGAAGTTGAAGCAATGGTTTTGGAATTGGAAAATGAAAAAGGAGAAATAGAATTATCATTACGTCAAGCCGGACATCAAAAAGCTTGGGACAGGTTAAATAAATTATATGAAGAAAGTACCAAAATAGAAGCCAAAATAATTGACGCCAACAAAGGAGGTTTAATTGTTTTAGTTGGTAAAACCAGGGGATTTCTACCGGTTTCTCAATTGTCTCAAAAAAATTATCCACGAGTTTCCGGCGGAGACAAATCAAAAATATTGGAAAAATTAAAATCTTTTATCGGGTCAACTTTTACGGTTGAAATTATCGGATTGGATGAAAGAGAAGAAAAACTAATCGTTTCCGAGAAAAAAGCCGTTCAAGATCAACAAGAAAAAGAAATTTCAAAATATAAAGTTGGGGATATTGTTGAAGGAACGATTTCAGCCATCACCGATTTCGGCGCTTTTATAAAATTTGATAATTTGGAAGGATTGATTCATATTTCCGAATTGGCTTGGCAAAGAATTGATACTCCGGAAGATATTGTAAAAGTTGGTGACGAAATTAAAGCGCAAATAATTGATATTAACGGGGCCAAAATATTCTTATCAATGAAAAAAATCGCAGAAGATCCTTGGAATGAAATAAATAAAAAATATAAAATCGGAGATATTGTTGAGGGAACAATTTTAAAAATCAACCCTTTCGGACTTTTTGTGGAACTGGACAAAGACATTCATGGTTTGGCTCATATTTCCGAATTATCAGATGAAAATATTACCAATCTAAAAGATTTTGCCAAAATAGGAGATGTTAAAAAATTTAAAATTATTTCCATTGATCCAAAAAATCATAGACTGGGGCTGTCTATAAAAGCATTAAAAGAAAAAAGCAAAAAACCGAAAACTGAAGAAAAGAAAGAAAAGAAAGAAGAGAAAGAAGAGAAAAAAGAAGAAGTGAAAACAAAAAAATAATTTGCATTGAATATTTTTAAGTGCTAAAATATATTCGTTAATTCCATAAAAGCAATTAATCTCTTTTATGGAATGCGGGTATCGTATAATGGTTATTACATTGCCTTGCCAAGGCAGAAATACGGGTTCGATTCCCGTTACCCGCTCCAAATGGGCCCTTAGCTCAGCTGGCTAGAGCGCCTCGTTTGCACCGAGGAGGTCAGGAGTTCGAATCCCCTAGGGTCCACCAACCAAAAAACAAGCTGTTTTACAGCTTGTTTTTTGGTTTACCTTTCTATTTTATTTCAAATTATCACAAATTCCATCTCCGTTAGTATCTATAAAATTTCCACC
Source organism: bacterium (assembly GCA_027040785.1). Taxonomy (GTDB): domain Bacteria; phylum Patescibacteriota; class Patescibacteriia; order JAACEG01; family JAACEG01; genus JALULG01. The sequence continues at coordinate 678 of JALULG010000078.1, read as the reverse complement.
GGCATTAGTTCCTCTATTCATTCCTCTCTTTCCAAACCCTTGTCCTTGTCCTTTCCCCTGACCATGCATTCGTATTCCTTGTCCTAAACCAAGTTCGGTGCGAATTTTATTAGCTTCTTCTATTTTTCCTTTTAACTGCAAATTATGCATTTCTTTAAATTTGGCAAAATTTTCTTTTGTAATACGATTAACAATACCTTGCCCGCGTCCGTTTTCTTCATGAAGTTTTTTCCATTGATCATAATCCAAGTTTTCAATCGCTTTTGTCATAGCCTCATGTCTTTCTGGAGTATAATTTGGTCCTTGAATATTCGGATCCCCACGATAAGCAAATGAGACCCCTGCCAAACCAATACTTGTGATAACCGCCACCAAAGCGGCTGTTCCGATAATTTTTTTGTTATTTTTCATATTTTTTAAAATTAATAATAAATTAAATAAGCGCGCTTGATGATCATCACTTAATAATACGCTTTTTTAAAAAACTTCTTTCACTCTTTTTAGTATTATCCAATAAATGGCAATGTCTTTCGCAAAACGACCTGATTTCTTTAGCCTCAAAAATATGATCGTCTTTTTTTGTGCCGATAATTTTTATTTTTTCTCCTTTTTTTAATTTTAAATACGGGGAGATAAAGGTATTTTTTAAAATTATTATTTCCCACCGAACTTTTTCTA
>JALULG010000077.1:1697-3661 GCA_027040785.1 bacterium | reverse complement strand
ACAGAAGTCCATATCGATATCTGGCATGGAGATACGTTCAGGGTTGAGGAATCTCTCAAAAAGTAACCCATACGGCATAGGGTCGATATCGGTAATTCCCAGTGAAAACGCCACAAGTGAACCCGCAGCCGACCCACGTCCAGGCCCTACAGGAATCCCCATCTGTTTTGCCGCATCCACAAAATCCCACACGATAAGCATATAGCCAGGGAACTTCATAGAGTTAATGATGTCCATCTCTACTTGCAACCTATCACGATACTCTTGATGTTTTTCAGGAGGAACTATCTTGAGACGTTTCTCCAAGCCCTTTTTAGACTCTTCTACAAAAAGTACAATATCATTTTCAAGAGAATACTCCACATCAGGTTCAGGCAACACTATCCCTGATTCTTCTGCTCTTTGTCGAGCAAATTTAAAGTTAGGAGGCGTTGGGTCTCCTAGTTTTATCTCCAGGTTACATTTGTCTGCTATCTCTTGTGTGGCTTCTAAAGCTTCAGGAATATCTGCAAACAGTTCTGCCATTTGTTCTGGCGACTTCACATAAAACTCATGTACCGAATGACGTAAACGGTTAGGATCATCATAGAGTTTGTTCATTGCGATACACATAAATGCTTCATGGGCATCTGCATCTTTTTGTACAGTGTAGTGCGTATCATTGGTTGCTACTATCTTGATACCTGTCTCTTGAGAAAGTTTGATGATTTGTTTATCTATACGGTGCTGGTCACCAATGCCGTGACGCATAAGCTCTAAGTAGAAGTCATCACCAAAAACATCTTTATATTTGAGTGCCACACGTTTGGCTTCATCATAGCCTTTCGCACCAAACTTAATGTTTCGTTCTGAGAGATTAAGGTTCCAATTCACTTCCCCTTGCAAACATGCAGAAGAACAGATAATCCCTTCTGAGTTCTCTTTTAGTAACTCCCAGTTAATACGAGGATAGTAGTAAAACCCATTGATGTATGCTTGAGAAGAGAGGTACATCAAATTTTTATACCCCACATCATTTTTAGCGTATAAACAGAGGTGAAAACGTTGACGGACAGACTTGTCTCCTAACTCCTCTTGATTATGCACATACGCTTCCATCCCGATGATTGGCTTAATGCCTTCTTTACGCATCGTGTTATAAAAATCAATCGTCCCAAACATATTACCATGGTCAGTCATGGCGACAGAAGTCATCCCCTGCTCTTTTATCTTTTTTGCAAGGGCTTTTATCTTATTTGCACCATCTAAAAGTGAATATTCTGTATGTAAATGCAAATGAGTAAATTGAGGCGTGTGTTTTGGTTCTTCTGACATATTTTGACCTTTGAAATAATTGATTCTAATATAGCAAAGGTTAGGTAAAAAAAGATTGAATTTTTACCCTTCTGTCTTGATATGTTTTACGATGAATTGATAGATGTTCTCAAATACCTCATCATGCCCTTCATCAGCAAGCATACTATGTTTTTTACGTGGAAGTAAAAGTAACTTTTTATCTTTAGATTTCACAGTAGTATAAATGATTTGGGCACTCTTTGCTTTCACGGTAGGATCATTGTCCCCCTGAATGATAAGAATAGGGTCTTTTACATCTTTCACCGTATCTTCAACCTTTGACATAACCTTCTCAAGCTGTGATACAGAAGCCAAGGGATGTTTATGATAATTTACATCTGGTTGTTCCGTCTGAGAATTATCTACCCATTCTAAAATACCTTTGGCATGGAGGTGTGCAATCATTTCATTAAAAAAATGTAAAGTTGGTACTACGTAACTCACGCGTAAGTCATGTAAGCGCAAAGCAGAATTGACTGCTATCACACCATCTACTTTGTATTGTGCCGCATGTATGAGGGCAAGGAGTCCTCCTGTGGAAAATCCCCCTATAAAAACTTTATTACACACCTGTCTCATGGCTGTAAAAGCACGTTCAAAGTCTGTCTCCCAGTCATGTGCACTTACAG
>JALULG010000077.1:0-1687 GCA_027040785.1 bacterium | reverse complement strand
ACAAATAGTGCGCCAATGTTTCTATCTCTTTAGGGGCTGCCATATATCCATGAGCAAAGACCAAACCTGTTTCATTTTTGGCATCAAAGAGTATGATGGGTGCTCCTTTATCCTCTTTGGGTGGTACTTTTCCTAGGTATGAAACATATTCATCTTCAAAATACTGCCACTCTTTCTTACGTAAGTGTTCAAAGTTATCTTCTCTTAACTCTTGTTCCGTATAAGTACTGTTGTCTTTTGCCATTTGCACAATGGGTTCTTGCCATTTAATTTCATTGAGTATGACTTGTAACGTATTTTTAACCCTTACTTTATGGAAAGGATATTCTTTTTCTAACAAACTTCTATCAAACAGATACTCACCATCACTGTCTTGATACAATATCTGTTGTTTCGTTGCCAGCGTAATAGCAGAAGCAAACGGTTCATACCCCTCATCCAGTATCATTTTAAACAGTTCATCTTGAAGTTCTACATGTAAATTATAGTCATCAAAATCACGTAAAGAACGTGCATTTTTGTAGATAAGCGTTCGTAAATAAGAAGGGCATACCTTCACTGTAGGCATCGTTACTAATGACAAAATAAACATATGGTCAAAATGTATCTGCATTTGAGAATAGACCCTTTTCATCGCATCATTGGTTAAAGTTTTACGTTGCTTATCGATGGTTTCATTAATCTTTTGCTTATCATAAAGTGTTTTTTCATCTGCCATAAATTCTTTTAAATAGCCATCTAAAGAGATTGCTTTACCAAAACATATATTCATATGCGCATCCATGAGAAGATTGACTTCTATTTCCAGTTCTTCAAACAGTCTTGTATTACGTTGATGGACTTTACTGTCTATCCATGTTAAAAAACGATTTTTCCCTGGACGTATAGGGTAATAGGTGATGGAGATAGGTACCATTTTGACTTCCAAAGTATTGTCTATCCCCGTAGAATCCACTCCCATAGAAGAACAAAAACGTTTGAGTTCATCTTTCCTATGGTACTTGGCTCTGTATTGTGCCATTCTGGCTTTCAGTGCCATCACAGCTGCACCTGTATGTACAGGACCTTCATACTCAGGAGAGTGGGTACAAAACTCCCCCTTATCAAAGGTAATTTTTTTATTTTTTACCATATACCCCTCTGGGTAAATCACCCAATCTGAACGCCCTTTTAAAAGGTCTTCAATGATAATACAGTCACGGGCTTTATTTTTATTGGAAATCGTTCCCACCCAACGCATAAACTTACCAAGTACCCCTACAAAGACAGAATCATCAGCTAAAGAACGTGAAGGTCTGTCATAGGTTTTATACAGCATATGCGGGACCATAAAGGTCTCAAAACGTGTAAAATGGTTTGCCACAAACATGATAGGAGAGTCAGGGAGTTCTTCTCCTGACACTGTAATGTTTGCCCCAGAAAACTTACGTACCACCCCTATAAGCATAGAGGAAAAAGCCAGTGCTAAACGCATGATTAAACCTTTCTCGTTCTAGAGAAATAATCCTCATGTTTAAAACTATCTACGGTGATGATTTCATGTTGTAAAGCCCTTGCTTTTTCTAGTTCTTTTTTCTCACCTTCTGTGAGCCTTTCTTCATTTTTTTCTTTACGCAAACTCTCTTTGGCTGCCTGCATTTGATGGGTTGCTTCGAGGAGTTGTCTTGCACGTTCACCCATGTAGATG
>JALULG010000076.1 GCA_027040785.1 bacterium | reverse complement strand
TTTCCGGTTTGATTATTTTTTTATTTTTTATTATTGCTTTATCTTTTTCTTTTTGAATATGAAAATCAGATATTTTGGTTTGTTTTAAAACGTTTTTTAAAGTTTCTTCGTTAATTTTAATTAAATTTGACAATTTTTCAAGATAATAATCTTGTTCAATCGGATCGGGAATTCTTTTGATAACCGGTAATAAAAATTTGGAAATATTTTTTTTCCCTTCAATTGTTTCGGGGGAATATTTTTCAAAAGCTTCTTTAAAATAATAATCCAAAACAGATAATTTTTTTTGGAAAATTCCTTTCCATTTTTGAGGGTCTTGACTGATCAGTTCATCGGGGTCTTTTCCCGGAGGCAAAGAAATTATTTTAACATTCATTTCTGAAGCAATCGCCAAATTTATTCCTTTTTTAACAGCGTTTTGCCCGGCAATATCCGCATCGTAAGCTAAAATTAAATTATCCGTATATCTTTTTAAAATATTTATCTGTTCTTGAGTAAGAGCGGTTCCGGAAACGGCCACAGTATTTTGATAACCATTTTGATGAAGAGATATTAGATCCATTTGGCCTTCCACTAAAATTACGGATTTTTTCTTTCTTATTTCTTGCTTGGCTTTATCCAGTCCATAAAGGATAACGCTTTTGTTATAAATAAGAGATTGCGGACTGTTTATATATTTTGCGCTATCTTCCTTATTTAACGCCCTGGCGCTGAAAGCAACCGTTTGTCCGTGAATATTGTTTATGGGAAAAATCAAACGTCCTCTAAAACGATCATAATAACCGTCGTTTGTTTTTCTTTTAACAATCAAACCGGCATCAAAAATATCTTTTAAAGAATATTTTTTGCTTTTTAAAAAAGTTAACAGTTTATCCCATGAATTTGGAGCGTAGCCGATTGAAAAATTCTGAATGGTTTTTTCTTGTATTTTTCTTTTTTTTAAATATTCTTTTGCTTTTAAGCCCTCTTTTGAATTGTTCAGAAAATAGATATAAAATTTTTTTGCCAATTCATTTATATCTATCAATTTATTTTTAAGGGTTGCGGTTTGAGGATTTATACTTTGTAATTCAACACCGGCTTTTTTGGCTAATATTTTTAACGCTTCTTTGAATTCTATCCCTTCTATTTTCATAATAAAGGTAAAAATATCGCCTCCTTCACCGCAACCAAAACAATGCCAAAATTGCCTTTCTTGGCTAACCATAAAAGAAGGCGTTTTTTCATTATGAAAAGGGCATAGTCCTTTCCAGTTTTGTCCCGCCTGTTGCAGTTTTACATATTCATTGATTACGTCAACTATATCTAATTTTGATTTTATTTCGTCGGTATTGCTCATTTTAGTATTGCAAATATTCTTTTTCTTTTTTGATTTTTTCCGGTTGTCCGAAAACAACTTTTTCTATATTAAAAGTTCCGTATTTGGCGGCTTCAAAATATCCGCTAATAGCGGCTTCAACAAATACTCCACCCTCAAGCCAGTCAAAAAGCCATTCTTTGGCATATTTGGGATTTTCCTGAGGAATTCCGGCGCCAATAATTGTTAGCCATTTTTTATTAAATTTTTCTTGAGATCCAATAGGCGGAGATATAATGATCGGAATACCTAAGGCAACATAAAAACTTAATTCACTCGGCTTTGTCCAAAGAATATCTGTTTTTCTGAGAGTTAAATTAAAGTTTTTAAAATAATCGTTTTTTTTATCAGCGAAAACAATATCGATATTTTTTCCAATTTGCGAATTTAAACCGATCTTTTTTAAATTTTCTTTAAAAAATCTGTTAACGTCATTATGAACCCCGGCGATCAAGTTTAATTTTATTTTACGATTCTTTATTTTATTTGACAAACTTTTAGCTATTGTAATTCCCAGTTGTCTTTGCGCTCCAACACCCCCTACGGCAAAGGTTAATGAGATAGGTTTTTGATGAGAACAAGGAAAAGTTTTTTCGTTTAATTCTTTGGAAATGCTTTCTTTGTATTTATTGATATGTTTGTGGTTGGGGTCCAAATTAACTATCCTTTTGCAAAAATCCTTTTTTAAGGTAGTTAAATTTTGGTCTCCCAAATTTTCCAACGGCAAAGGAAACCCCGTTAAATAAATATTTTTTTCCGCTACTCCGTAAAGTTTTAATCTTTCCACCACTCTGTAATTGGGTGCCAAATATTTTATTTTGCTTAATAATGGTTCCGGTGGCGCCCAAGCCCTGGAAATATCCGCATCGCAAATCAATAAATATATATCATTTTCAAAGCCATGTATTTCCGCCATATAAGCAGGCACAAAAAAAGAAGTTATTAGAGGAATATTTTCCTTTTTTAAAGTTTCCACAAAATGTTTCCCCCACCCTTTTTTAATCAAAGAAACAGTGCTTTTAAGTTGGAAATTTTGTTTTGAGAGATCTCTTTTGGGGTAGAAATTTGAAATTGATTGAAATTTATCAAAAACATCAAAAGCAAAATTACCAACGATCGGAACGTGTTTGAATTTAGAGATGAAATTATAGAAATTTTGACTTTGTTTCCATATTTTAACATCTTTTTTAGGAATTCCGGGGTAATTATTAGCATTGATTATTTGGTTTTTGTAAGCTATTTTGCGTAAAGGGTATACCGCTCGTTGATGTCCGTATCCCATATCAACGGCTACTACCCAAGCTTTTTTATTTTTTTTGTTTTTATTCATATTTTAAATTTAACATAATTATAGTTTATCGTAAATAGTTATGGACAAGAGTAGATATGAAATTCCCAGAGGGTGATTTAGGTATGGAGTAAAAAAATGAATTATTAATAAAGAAATAAAAGCCAATAAAGAACCTAAAACGAAAATATTTTCTTTTTTTGCCCATCCTTTTAAAAATATTTTTATTAAAAAAATCAGATAAATCGTTAAACCCACTAATCCTATTTTAAGCCAAATATCCAAATATCCCCACTCAAAAGCGTAGGTTGTATATTTTCCGTTATCGGATTTACTTAAAATTCGAGGATCTTCACTTTTATATGTTACGGTTGTCCCAAAACCTTTTCCCAGTAACCAGTGTTTTTTTATTTTTTTATTTAAGGGTTTTAAAAGATTCCAACGACTGCCAATAGCATTTTCTTTTGTTTTGATAGCACGATTTTTAAGCGCGGTACCTAATTCAATTTTATTTTCCAATCCTCCCGGTATTGGTATTTTTAAAAGAAAACTTATAATAATAATTGAAAGGATAAAAACAGCGCTTAAATTTTTACTAAAAATAATCAGTGTTTTTATTTTCTTTTTTGATTTATGGAGTATATAAATTAAATAAAGTAAAAGAGAAATTAAAAAAGCCAACCAATAACTTCTTGAAAAACTAATAATGATAACAGTGATTAAAAGAGAAAAAAATAATAAAAAAAGATTTTTTTCTTTTCTTTTTAATTGAACTATTTTTTTGTTCAAAAAAGGAAAAAAGATCAAAAAAGCAAAAACCGTATATATTTGTGATTGTAAGAAAATTCTATAAAAACCGTAATTGGCATTGGTTATTTCCGCCACCCCTCTGGTTCTTAACCATTTGTAAATAAAAGGAATAATATTTGTAAGATTGTGAGAAAAAATAAGAAAGAATATAATTGTTTTTAAAATCAAAGCGAATAAAGCTCCCAATAAAACGGAAAAAAGATTATTAAAGTCTTCTTTTTTTAGAAAATCAAAGATTGGAAAAATTAATAAAAAAT
>JALULG010000075.1 GCA_027040785.1 bacterium | reverse complement strand
AGTCACAAAAATATTAAATTTCATGAATTGCCTATTAACCTTCAGAATAAAATCTTAGAAAACAATCAATTGGATCAAGAACTATATAATTTAGTAAATAAATATTTCTATCAGGAACAGAAACGAAGATATCATGGTAACTTAACGGAAGATTTAGCATTGTTTGAGGATAAAATAAAATCTTTTAGATATTCTATTATAAAAATAAATTTACTTAGATTTAAAAAGATATATTTTCGATATTTAATTGAACCTAAATTGTACGGAAATAAGTAACATCAAAAAGTTAAGTTTGCACTGTTCCTGCAGAGCACAACAAAAAGACTGAAACTGGATGGTCATCCCTATCCTTAACCTACTAACTCGGAAACATCAAAATTCCAATTCCAAGAGAAGCATTAAAGTGGCAGTAATAGACTGGTTTAGTCGGTATGTGCTCTCCTGGGAAATTTCGATCAGCATGGATAAGGAATTTTGCATTTCCGCCCTGGAGTCAGCCTAGCGATGCTTTGGTCAGCCTGAGATTTTCAACAATGATCAGGGCGCTCAGTTCACCAGCAAGGCATACACAGACATACTGAAGGATAATGAAGTGTTAATCAGCATGGATGGTCGTGGACGCGCCTTGGATAATGTGTTTATTGAGCGCCTATGGCGGAGCGTAAAATATGAAGAAATCTATATCAGGGAATATGACTGTTGTTCTGATTTGATCGAAGGATTGAGGGATTACTTCATGTTTTACAATATCAGTCGACCGCATGCCTCATTGAAAGGGAGAACACCTGCTGAGGTATACTCTGGTTGCACCGGTTGGACATAGGCATGAGGGAGTGTTGAAGACATCCCTTGGCTCGCGTTGCTCGCCCCAGTCAGGTTTATCGCATTGAGGGCATATGGATGAGTGAGGAGGCAGAAAAAAGGAAGAAAGGCCGGAATAATGCCCGGCCCCTCATCCACACGCCACTCCCTGCGGCGCTCGGGTCGCTCCTCAGCGTTGCCCTATCCTCCGAGGGAGTAAAGTAAGGCTAACACAATAAGATGGATTTTCAAAAATCAACGAGTACCACAAATGGAATGTATGGGTATTGACAGGTATCATGAAAAATTGCTTAACCGAGGTGAAAAATTGTCTTGACAATGGGGTCCACCTCAGCACTTTTTCTTAATCTAATCTTTTCTTTTTATGATATCCCATAAATATAAATGCATTTTTGTTCATATTCCTAAAACAGCTGGTCAAAGTATAGAGCATTTCTTTTTAAAATTGCATGGGCTTACATGGGAAAAGCGTGCTCCTCTTTTGCTAAGATACAATCCTGACCCCAAGAAAGGTCCCGAAAGTTTAGCGCATCTAACCGCTGAGGAGTATGTCAAATATGGATATGTAACCCAGAAGCAATTCGATGAATATTTTAAATTTGCTTTTGTCCGTAATCCTTGGGACAGATTATTGTCCGAATATCATTACAGAAATTACCATAAGCATTACACCTTCACAGAATTTGTCACACATGGGTTACCTCAGGCAGACAATTATTCAGATAGATATAGACATATAATGCCGCAGTCCGATTTTATCTATGACGATAATGATAAACTGATTGTAGACTTTGTTGGACGTTTTGAAAATTTACAAAAGGATTTTCGGTTGATTCTAAAAAAACTCAACCTTCCTCCAAGTGATTTACCCCATGTTAACAAGTCAAAAGGAAAAAGATTTTTTTGTTTTACGAAGATATTTAATTTTATTACGCCTAAAAGACGTCGGGAAAAATATTATTACAAAGAGCCTATTGATTTAATAAATTTATTATATAGTAGGGATATACAAAATTTTGGATATAAATTCAATAAACAAATCATCAAATGAAAGATTCATATGACTATTTTGTTATCAAATTTACGTGTAAAATTATACATAATTATCCTTTTTATTTCTATTTTAAGTGGGCTTTATCTTTTTCTAACACATAAAAATTTTGATGGATTCACTAAACATAAACTATTCACTACGAATTTTTTAGATGATATTGGAGTAGCATACATAAATGATGACACTTTAATTGATATATTCACAACTAATCATTGCTTCCTACAAACCGTTATATTTAATTTAGGTAATGCAAACTTTTCAAAGAATAAAATTTTTTCTTTAGGATTAAGTCAAAGTGAACAATTTCCCGGATTAGCAACTACTTATGATAAACCTGATAGGGATTGGCCTGGTATTTATATTTATTTTCATGGTTCTAAGCTACATATAGAAGCTTACGATATAAAACAGGATTTTGCCATTGAGGTATTATTTCTATCAAAAGCCAAATTGATAAAAAAAAATAATGTGAGGTATGAAATAAGCTCACCAATAAATGATAGTCTTGATGCTACCAAATTTACTTTAATACTTTCTGACAGCTCAGTAGCTATTATGGAAGCCCTACCGAGACCTAGTATAGGTATACCAATAAAGATTATCACTCCAAATAATTGTTCCTTGGATAAAATCTATATTGGTAAATTTAGAGAAAATCCTAACAGACATATCTTCACACTATCTCTTAAAGATAGACATGGAATGGCTTGGTCTGATTTTAATAAAGATGGTTTGAATGATGTTTTTATTTCTAGGGGCGGGATGAGAGGCCTAATTAAACAGTTAGCCCCTCTAGAAAATGATGAATTATTTATTTCGACTGGCAGTACGTTTAAAAATATCGCTGATAATTTGGGGATCAAGAAAAATGGCTGCCCTGGAAGAAAAGTATCATGGGTTGATTTTAACGTAGACGGTTTAATTGATCTATATGAAGTATGTGGTCGGTCGGAAGAGCCAACACGTAATAGTCCAAATAAGCTATATAAACAATTACCCAATGGAAAATTTATCGATATAGCCGCCCAGTATAATATAGATTTTAAAAATGTAGGTACTTTTAAATGGATTCGATGGGATAATGATAACAGGCGAGATTTATTATGGATCACTGATCATTATATAGAATTGTGGAAAAACGAAATAAACAATTTTTCGCTACAATCAAAATTAAATATCCATGGTTTACGAAGCATGCACGCTCATATCTCTCAAAACGATTTTGATAATGACGGTGATTTTGACATTTTTATATCATCTCCAAATGGACCCGCATTTTTATTAATGAATGACAATTATACTCTTAAATTAATCAATCCTTCAAAGATAGGTTTGCCAAATAAAGTTTTGACTGCAAACTGGGTTGACTTTAATAAGGATGGGCAAGTTGATTTACATGCTGTCCCACAAGGAATTTATGTTCAACATAACGGTAAATTTGCAAGAACTAAATACATGTATTTAGGAGAGCTTAATAATAAATTTAATACAATATTAAACGCTTACGCCACGTGGACAGATATTGATAATGATGGAGACTTAGATCTTATCCTTGCATTGAAATATCTACCAATATGGAAAAAAATATTACGAAAATTAAATTTTTCGCCAATTTTGGAATGGCAAGTGTCCTTATTTAGAGACGATCGTTCCAAGGGAAAATCATTAACAATACTATTCCGTAATCATAAAAGGAACAATTACGCTATAGGCGCTACTGTTATAGCAACTATAGATGGCAATGAATATTGTCAAGAAGTAGGGCAATTTGAAGGATCTCATCTATCTCAAGGAAATTATCAGATCAATTTTGCTGTACCTCCTCAGGTAAATATTATAAACAAAATCAAAATCATATGGAA
>JALULG010000074.1 GCA_027040785.1 bacterium | reverse complement strand
GTGGAAAAGTTTTTCCAATCAAAAAGAAAAGGAATTATTTTTTAAAAAAGCCAAAATAAATAAAGATTCTAAAAATAATTTTGATATTGCCGTTGATTTTGAAATTAGTGACGAATTAAAGATGGAAGGTATTTTGCGAGAATTGGTTCGTTTTGTTAACGGACTTAGAAAAAAATCAGGATTAACCATTGAGAATAAAATAAATATATATTGGGAAGGCGAAGATGGTTTAACAAAAAAAGCTTTAAATAAATTTAAGAAAGAATTGTTAAAAGATACTTTGGCAAAAGAGATTTTTAATCAAAAACAAGATTTGCCGGAAAATCAATCTAAAATTGTTCAAATAAATAATAATGATTTGTGGTTGGGGATTGAAAAAATTTCCTAAAAAAAACAGCCGTTTTCCGACTGATTATTTCTTAAATTTCAGTATAATCTCCTTTTTCTATTTTTGCTTCCAGAATTTCATTAAATTTTGAATAGCCATAGAAATAATTGGAGTTTTCGGCAATTAAAGCCAAAACTTTCCCCTCCGGACCGGCAAAAACTCGCGCTTTGGCCTCAGCGAAATTTCCACCACATTTTTTTGTAATCTTGATAGCCATTAATTCGTCTTCTTTTTCAACTAAAACAAAAAAACGTCTTCCTTTTTTAGCCATTTTGATCTCCTTTTTAGATTATTGTAAATTCCTTGTTAGTAATTTTGCTAATTAAAAAATTATAGTGATCTAAATCGCAATCTCGTCTTCTGCCAATTTCGTGCAAGGTGATAATTTGCCATTGATGGCAAAAGACAAATTTGATAATTTTCCACAAAGAAGTAAACAAATAATCTTCTTTTTTGGTGCAGATAACCATTTTTTCTCCTTCTTTGTTTTCTAATAAGGCGTAAATCCTTCTTTTTTTGGGTTTTTTAAAGAGCATTTAACTCCTCCTTTTAATTAATGTTATTAAATTAATTTTATAATTACACCAAAAATAAGTTTTTTTGTCAAGAAATATGGACAAAATAAAAATAATTTGTTAGCATTAAATTAAATTTATTATTAATTATTAATTTTAAACTTATGGAAAATGAATTTCCAAAGGCGCCCGAAGTACCGGAAGTGCCACAAGAAGAAAACTTAGAAAAACCAAAAGATATTTACGGAGAAGGGGAAGTTGAAACATCGCAAGAAAGCGGAGAAAACACAGAGAGATCCGATATTAATTTAGCCGAGGAAGACGCTTTTAAACATGAAGAAGAAGGTCAAGAAGTAACCGATGAAACAAGTGAAACCGTTAATCAGGAAAAGCCAAAGAAAAAAGGATTTTTTTCAAGATTTTTCGGTAAATAAAAATAAAAAAACAACTATTCTTTGAAATAGTTGTTTTTTTATTTGTCATAATTCTTTGCTTGTGATAGTCTGTATTTAGGTTTGATTATCTCAAAAATTTAAATTTATGTTTAAGTATAATTCAAAAATTAATAATAAATTTCTTTCTTTAAGTGTAAAGGAAATTTTTTCTTTATTAAAAAAAGAATTAAGTTTGAAAGAGTTAAAAAGCTTGGAAATTATTTATCCGCCGGAAAAAAAACAAGGAGACTTTGCTTTACCATGTTTTGTTTTGGCGAAAACGCAAAAAAAATCACCAATGGAAGTGGCTAAAATTTTGGCGGAAAATATTAAATTAAAGAAAAACGGTTTTATCGTTAAAATAGTGGCTGAGGGTCCATATTTGAATTTTTTTACAAACACTCAAAAAGAAGCTCAAATTGTTTTGGAAAATATTTTTGATAAAAAAGAAAAAATAGGTCGCAATTATTCCGGTCGCGGTAAAAAAATTTTGATGGAATATGTTTCACCAAACACAAATAAGCCATTACATTTAGGTCATGGAAGAAATGCTTTTTTGGGTTGGTCGTTGGCGGAAATTTTAAAAGAAAACGGTTATCAAGTAATTAAAACTTGTCTGATTAATGATCGAGGCATACATATTTGCAAATCAATGTTGGCTTATCAGAAAAAGGGCAAAGGATTAAGTCCTGATGATATTGGAATGAAAAGCGATCATTTTGTCGGCGATTATTATGTTTTGTTTGATGATTTGAAAAGTATCAATAAAAATATTGAAAAAGAAGCTTATGAGATGTTAAAAAAATGGGAAAACGGGGATAAGAAAGTGAGAGAACTTTGGCAAAAAATGAATAATTGGGTTATTGAAGGAATGAAAGAAACCTTTGAGAAAATAGGAATTGATTTTGATAAATATTATTATGAGAGTGAAATTTACAAAGAAGGAAAAGAGATAATTTTAAAAGGATTGAAAAAGGGAAAATTTTTTAAAGAAGATGGGGCGATTGTGGCTGATTTGGAAAAATATAATCTGCCAAACAAAATTTTATTGCGTAGCGATGGAACCTCTTTGTATATTACACAAGATATTTATTTGTCATTTTTAAAAGAAAAAGAATTTCATCCTGATAAAATTATTCATGTTATCGGATCGGAGCAAAATTTGGCGCAAAAACAGCTTTTTGCCATCTTGGATATTTTGGGTTTTAAAAATTCGCAGAATTTATATCATTTGAGTTATGGAATGGTTAATGTTGAGGGCGGGAAATTAAAATCTCGCGAAGGGACAAGAGTGGATTTGGATACTTTAATAAAAGATTTGGAAAAAATAGCCGGTGATGAAATCAGGGCCAGAGATGAAAAAATAAACGAAGAAGAATTGGAAATTAGAAGCGAGAAAATCGCTTTGGGAGCGTTGAAATATTATATTTTGCAATATGATGCCAAATCTATTGTTAATTTTAATCCTAAAAAATCATTGTCTTTTACCGGTAATACCGGACCTTATTTGCAATATTCTTATGCTCGGATAAAAAGCATTTTAAAGAAAGCCAATCAAAAAGTGGATAAAAAAGTTGATTTTTCCAAATTAAAAAACGCGGACGAAAAAGAACTTTTATTTTTACTTGCCAATTTTGAAGAGATAATTAAAAAATCAGCTGATGAATACGATCCGTCCGTTTTGGCAAAATATTTATATGAACTCGCCAAAACTTTCCATAGTTTTTACCATAGTTCGTCTATTTTAAAAGCTAATAAAAAAACCCAAAAAGCCAGATTGCTGTTAATTTATTCCGTTTCAGAAGTCATTAAAAAAGGTTTACATCTTTTGGGTATTGAGGTTTTGGAGGAGATGTAGGGATTTTGTTTTTTTCTTATCACTCTGAATTTGGTTTAGAGTCTCATATTTACCGTGTGTCACCCTTGTAAAAGTTAACTAATTCGCTGACAGTTTTTCTAAAAACTTAACAGGACTTAATCCGTTAATTCCTTGATGCGCTCTTTCATAATTATAGTAATAAAGATATTGGGCCAATTCATTTTGAAGATCCTCTATGCTATCAAAAACCATATCTTCCAGTAATTCAGTTTCAATGGTTCTCCAAAATCTTTCTATCTTACCGTTTGTTTGAGGTCTGTATGGTCTGGTATAACGATGCTTAATGTTCATTTCCATTAGCATTCTTTCAAAAGGATGTTCTTGGGGATTTTTAAGATTTTTACCTCCAAATTTATGTCCGTTATCAGATAAGAGTTCTTTAAATTCAATCTTATGATTTTGAGCAAAATAGTTTAAGATTCTTAAAGTGCTAAACATTACCGTTAAAGCTTTGATATTGGAACTTATTTCCACCCAAGCAATTCTACTGGCATCATCCATAATAGCTATCAAGTATAATCTTTCTTTAATATTGGCTACGATGTTTTTATCCAAATAATGGCAGTCAATATGAGCCAAATCACCCGCTTTTTCCTTGATTATCTTTCTTTTTTCATTTTTCATTGTTTTGCTTAATTTATTTAATTTAAATCGTTTGCTAATATTATATACTCCTGATGGTGAAGGCGCAAATCTTTTTAGTTTTGGTTTTAATAAATTGGCTATTTCGTATTTATTTAAACCCAATAATCTTAATTCCTTAACTTTATTTTCAATAAAAGGTAAAGGTCTTCTTGATTTCCATTTAGGACCTCTTTTTTGAGGAAGCAAATCATTATCATTCTTGGTTAAATAAAACCTATTGTAATATTTTAAAAAAGTTTGTCTATTGGTATTATGAAATTTATAAAAGTCGGTAACAAATCTAAAAGTGGGATGCTTTTTCTGTTTAATAAGTTCATATTCTTTAATTAGAAATTTAAACTTTTTTAAATAATTTGATTGTAATGTTTTGTCGTTTGAGTTGCTACGCATAGATTAGGTTATTTAATTGATTAAATGATTTTATTAATATATCATTTTGTCAACGAATTACCTAACCTTTACAACCCTGAATTTATTTCAGGGTCTCAGGGTTTTTAAATTTTACTCTTCTCCCCGAGATGCTGAAATAAATTCAGCATGACAGGGGAAGGGCGAGATGCTGAAATGATACCGAATAAATTCAGCACAGGATTCAGCATAACATGAGAAGAGATGAGATGCTGAAATGAATTCAGCATGACAGGGGGCGATTCAGTATGATAGTGATGGTTTAGTAGGATATAAATTATATAAAAAATAAAAAATCTCCGGCATTAAAACCGGAGAGTTATTGTTTAAGGAAGGTTTTTATTCTTTTTGGGGGTGACCCGAAAAAGAAAATAAGCCATTGGAATAATCAGCCACAACTTCCATGACCGAAGAAGCATGGTTGAAGAAACGCTTATACCGTTTCCACCGGCTCTCCAAACATTCCAAACATCGGAAAGAGAAAAAACGTCCCCAATATTTATAATCGGCTTTTTCATTCCTATGGCTCGAAGTTTGGCAACTATCCCGATATTAATAGCGGTCAAATCTTTTCCGCTATACTCCATTTTGAAAGATTTTCGTTTTGAGTGATCGGGATTTTTGATAGTCCAAAGTACCCAATCGGAAAGATCTGTCAGGGGGATTTTTTCAGAAATTGAAATCCCCAAACATTCGGGGTGTTCACTTAAACGCCAAACCGTTGTGGCTTGCATTTGGCTGTTGACTCTGATTAGCATCCCGGTTTTGAGGGAAAAAAGTATGTCCAGCAGATCTTGAGTTTCAGCGCCTATTGTATAATGCTTCGGACTGTATTTTGAACAACAACAATTTAATTCAATAATCGGAGTTGTCCTAAAAAATCCCTGATATTCTGAAAATAACTGGATAAATTCAAAAAACTCCTCCCTTCTTTCTTTTTCTGTTTTTCCAAATAATGACAAAGAGAGAATAAAAGGAGTATCTCTATTCAGATTTTCATCAAAACATTTTTTTGCCGGTAAAAAAGCCGGTTTTTTTATCATTTGTCCTCGGAATATTTTGGGAAAAAGTTCCTTCGTTTCCTCGGGTTTTTTATTTACGGAAATGTTTATCACCGGAGTGATAAATTTTTTGAATGGTGGTAAAAAAAACGCCAAAATTTTCAGTAAAAAGGATTTTTCGATTTTTTCAGCTGTGATAATCGGTAGCATTTCGGTTTCCTCCTGTAAAATTAAAATATATGTTAAAATAAAAGGTGCAATTAAATATTAATTAAAGATTACATATTTTTTCTTTTATGTCAACGCAAAATCAAATTAAAAATTTAATAAAAGATTTTTTAGAATATTTGGAAATAGAAAAGGGTGATTCAATCAAAACGGTTAGAAATTATCAATTTTATTTAAATAGATTTGTTGATTATTTAAAAATTGAAAATTCAAAGCAAATTACTTTGGAAAATGTAAAAAAATTTCGGCTTTGGTTAAACAGGCAAACGAATTATAAAAAAGAAAATTTAAAAAAATCAACTCAAAATTATCATTTAATCGCTTTGCGAAATTTTTTGAAATATTTGGCCAAAATGGATATTGAAAGTTTGGCGCCGGAAAAAATAGAATTGGCCAAAACCGGAGACAGAACAGTTCATTTTTTGGAAAAAGAAGATTTGGAACGTTTTTTGGATGCTCCTTTAAGAAGTGATGCCAAAAAAATCATTAAAAAACGGGATAAAGCCATTTTGGAATTGTTTTTTTCAACCGGTTTAAGAGTTTCGGAATTGGTCGCTTTAAAAAAAAATGAAATTAATTTTAAAAAAGGAGAGTTTACCGTTATTGGAAAAGGTGGAAAATCAAGGATCGTTTTCTTATCGGAAGATGCCAAAAGACATTTAAAAGATTATTTATCTTTAAGAACGGATTTAAGCCCTTATCTTTTTATCAGGTACGACAAAGCCGCTCAAAAAAATTCTTTGGAAGAAAAACCTTTAACAACTCGTTCCATTGAAAGAATGGTTCAGAAATATGCTCTTGCTTCCGGAATTGCCAAAAAAGTAACCCCTCATACTTTGCGACATAGTTTTGCTACTGATTTGTTAAGAGGCGGGGCGGATATTAGGAGTGTCCAAGAAATGTTGGGGCATTCTTCAATCACAACTACACAAATTTACACTCATATTACCAATAAAAAATTAAAAGAAATTCATAAAAAATTTCATGATAAAGAAGAATAAGTTTTTTCAAAAAACATTAAAATATATTCTTTTGGGAGGTATTATTTTAGGTCTATCGGTGGGGTTTTATTCTTTAAATTTCAAAGAAAAAAAAGCAAGAAAAGAATTAAATTATTCAAAAATAATCACTGATTTGGATAATTTGATTTTTTTGACCAAAACAAAAGAAAAAGATGTTCTTGTTAAAGAAAAACCCAAAAAGAAAATCTTAAAAGAAAAAAAGATTATCAAAGAATTGCCTAAAAAAGTTCATTATAATGTTCCTTTTACCGCCCAAGCACCTTTTCGCAATTGGGGAGAGCCATGGCAAGAAGCTTGCGAAGAAACAGCCGTTTTAATCACAATGAGATATTTTGATAAAAGGGGTTTTAAAGATAAGTATGATGCGCGTCAGGCCTTGTTGGAAATTATTGACTGGGAAAATAAAACTTTGGGGTTTTATAAAGATACCGATACTAAAACGACCGCTAAAATTATTACTGATTTTTATAAATATAAAAACATTGAAATCAGTTCTGATGTTAGCTTGAAAAAAATAAAAGAAGAGTTGGCGCAAGGAAATTTGATTATTATACCCACAGCCGGACGCAATTTAAAGAATCCTTATTTTACGCCACCGGGCCCGATCTATCATAATTTGGTTATTGTTGGTTATAATGATAATGAACAAATTTTTTATACAAACGACCCCGGTATAATGAGTGGCAAAGATTTTAAGTATTCTTATCAAAATATTCTTGATTCGGTGGCTGATTGGGATTATCAAAGTAAAACGATCAATAAAGACAAAAAAATAATGATAATTGTTAAAAAACCGTTAAATATGCCGGTTTATTGACTTTTTTTCTTAAAAGTGTTAAATTATTTTTATTGTTAGGTTTTGCGCCCATAGTTCAATGGATAGAACACCAGCCTTCTAAGCTGGTTATGGGGGTTCGATTCCCTCTGGGCGTACTGAAATGGCGGCTATAGTTCAATGGTAGAACACTGGTTTGTGGCACCAGCTACGAGGGTTCGATTCCCTCTAGTCGCCCAAATTTAACGGTTTAAAGCCGTTTTTTTATTGCCATTTTTTTAAAAAACTGGTATGATTTAAACAATCTTTCTTTGGTAATTATAAAAAATATGCAAAAATTCATATCATTTTTATTTTTGATTTTTTTCTTTGTTTTTTTCTTTCAAATAAAGCCGATTTTAGCTTGTGATAACCCGATACTTATTGAAACCGTTTTTCGTGATTTTCAAAATCAATATATTACTGAAATGAATTTTGAAATAGACCAACAAATAAAAGATGCGGACGGAAATCCGCAGGCCGGTGATAAGGTGGTAGAAGGAAAAACAAATAAAGTGACCGGAATTGGCAGAGCGGAAATTTGTGATTTACCTTACGATGGTTATTATGTTTTAAAAGTTTGGAATGAAAAAAACAAAAATATTCCTTTTAAATTTTTTGATATTGAAATTAACGCTTTTGACGATAAAATTTCTCTTGAAAAACATTTATCCAATTTACATATTGTTTTAAGAAAAGCCGACGGTTCTTTGTTAAAAAATAAAAGCTTTTCTGTGTATACTCAAAAGTTTGATGTTGATAATAATCCCATAAATGAAAAAAAAGATTTTATTTCTACTTTAACTACCAGCGATAAGGGCGAGGCGGTTATATATCTTCCGTCCAGTATTTTTTATCAAAAAGGACGCGGAGGCATTTACGCTATTACGGTTCAAGGCGAAAACGGAAAAGATTATGTAAAATATGGGATAGTATCTTCTCCGTATGCCAACACTTATGCCGAGTATGTTTTGAGTGATGTTATTTTGCAGATCAAAGATGCTTTAGGTAATGTGATTAAAGATAAAACAATAAATTTTTATTATCAAAAAGAAAATTTGAAAGGAGAACCGTCTTTGGGGGATTTTATTAAAAGTTTTACCACTGATACTTCGGGAAGAGTCAGATTTGAATATCCCGACGGAGTTTATGCGGCGGTTTTCAAAGATAGCGCTAATCAAGATTTTATTGTTTGGAATGTTTTTATTAACGATAATGAAAGAACCACTAAAGAAGTTGTTCAAAATATTACTAGAGTGCAAATTTTGGATAAACTTAAAAAATTAATGCCGGCCGGAACCGGTTTTACTCTTTGGTCTTTAAAACAAAACGAAGCCGGCTATTTTTTCAAAGATAAATCATTGGGAAATTTTAGTATTGGAGAACCAAAGTATGCTGACTTAAATTTAAAACAAGGTCCTTATTTGGTAAGTATTTCAAGTGATGGAAAAGAATATGGTTCAGCTATTTACAGTTTAGATGGTAAAAAACAAGATTTGTTAATCAAAATTCATAAAGCTTATTTAATTCATGAGGGTGAGAAGTTTTGGCTTTCCGTCCCGTCAAAACCAAAAACAGAAACTTTAACCGAAAGACTTAACGGACGAATTTTGTTACAAGTGGAAGAGCATGGCGAGGCCTGGTATGTTTATAAAGGTAAACGTTATTATATGAAAGATGGTCCAACCGCTTATAATATGATGAGAAATTTTGGTTTAGGGATTAGTAATGATGATTTAAGAAAAATTCCAATCGGAGTTAATAATCGGTTTTCCGGAAAAGATTCGGATAACGATGGTTTAATGGACAAATTAGAAGAGGGAATTGGAACGGATATTTTTAATCAAGATAGTGATGGTGATGGTTATTCCGACAAAGAAGAAGTCATTAACGGATATAATCCGTTGGGTATGGGAAAGGTATTTATTGACCAAAGTCTTGTTAACAGATTGAAAGGAAGAATTTTGTTGCAAGTGGAAAACAAAGGGCAAGCTTGGTATCTTAATCCCGAAGACGGAAAAAGATACTATATGAAAGACGGTGAGGCCGCTTTTCAAATAATGAGATTTTTAAGCTTGGGAATTACTAATAATAATTTGGCAAAAATAAGAGTTGGAAAAATGGATTGATAAAATTTGGTTTATATTGTTTTGAATTTATTTCAGGATCTGGTGTTTACTATATGTCACCCTGAATTTATTTCAGGGTCTCATGAAAATTCCACTGTCACCCTGAACATTTCAGGGTCTCGTGGTTTTTCATCTTACTATTTCCTCCGAGATGCTGAAATAATACCGAATAAATTCAGTATAAGATTCAGCATGACATGAGCTGAATCGAAAAATCTTTAAATGAAAAACTTACCAAAGTGGTAAGTTTTTATTGTATTTTTTCTTATTTATTGTTAGTATTTGAGTATGAATAAAACAGTCCACAATTCACCTTTGGCGGATAGAATAAGACCGGAATCCTTAAACGATTTTTTGGGACAAGAAAAAATTGTTGGAAAAAATTCTTTATTATATCAAGCCATTAAAGAAAACAAAATCCCCTCAATGATTTTTTGGGGACCGCCGGGATCCGGAAAAACCACTTTAGCTTTGATAATCGCCAAGCAAAGTTCAGCGCGTTTTCGCAGAATAAGCGCTGTTGCCGGCGGTTTAAAAGAACTTAAAGAAATTATTCAAGAAGCGAAAGAGAGTAAAAGATTGGGGGAGAAAACAATTTTGTTTATAGATGAAATTCATCGTTGGAACAAAATTCAACAAGACGCTCTTTTGCCGCATATTGAACAGGGAACTATTACCTTGATTGGCGCTACTACGGAAAATCCCGGTTTTGAAATCAGAAAAGCTCTTTTATCAAGATGTCGGGTTTTTATTTTGGAAAAGTTAAAAATCAAAGATATTGAAAAAATTTTACAACGAGCTTTGCAAGATAAAATTAAAGGTTTGGGTTTTAAAAAAATGAAAATCAAAAAAGAATATTTGACAATGATCGCTCGTTTAAGCGATGGTGATGCTCGTACAGCTTTAAATATTTTGGACTATTTATCTTTTTTAGGTAAAAAAATAGACGAAAATTTAATTAAAGAGGCTTTTCAGAAAACTTCTTTGTTTTATGATAAAAACGGTGAAGAACATTATAATATAATTTCGGCTCTTCACAAATCAATGAGGGGCGGTGATGAAAACGCTTCTTTGTATTGGTTGGCGAGAATGTTGGAAAACGGCGAAGATCCTCTTTATATTGCTCGTAGAATGATTAGGTTTGCTTCCGAAGATATTGGTTTAAAAAATTCTCACGCTTTAGAACAAATGGTGGCGGTTTATCAAGCGTGTCAATTTATCGGAATGCCGGAATGCAACGTTGTTTTGGCACAAGGAGTTGTTTATTTGGCTAAATGCCAAAAATCAAATAAATTATATACCGCCTATAACAAAGCAAAACAAGATATTGAAAATTTTGGAAACTTGCCGGTTCCTTTACATTTGCGTAATGCTCCGACAGATTTGATGAAAAAATTAAATTACGGTAAAGGATATAAATATAGCCCTGATTATGATTACAAAGAAGATCAAGATTATTTTCCCGAAGAGTTAAAAAATCATAAATATATTTAATTTCTTGAAAATTTTTAAATAAAAATGTAAAATATAAATATAAGTTTTTAAAATGTTAAATAAAAAAACAGCCAAAAAAGCAAAAGCAAGCAATCAAGAAATTTTAAAAATTTATAAAAAAACACTTATCGCCACCTATGGCGCTTCAGTTTTGGCTTTTGTTTTTGCTAAAATGGGATATTCTTACGGTTTGTGGTTTGATTTTATTGTTTATTTTATTTTTGCGATAATAATAAATATTTTTAAAAACAAAACCGCCGCTACCATAGTTGTAGTATTGTCGGCAATTCAATTTGTTATGGTGATTATCGGTATTTTGGCGGGAAATTCGGGAACAACAGATTTTTTCATCAGTTTAATTGTTTTTACCAATTTGTTTGCTTTTTATAAATCTGTATCTCAAGTAAAAAAAAAAAAA
>JALULG010000073.1 GCA_027040785.1 bacterium | reverse complement strand
ATATAATATATTTTATTAAGTTATCTCAATTAAATTTTAAAAAAATATTTTTAATATTGATGTTTTTTCTAATATCAATTATGTTTGGTTTTTTGATTTATATCATGTTTTTCAGATCTTTTATTACCAAACCACCGACAGAAGAACCGGGAGAAATTTATATTCCGCCAAACGCCACCTCCACCGGATACAACGGATCATTACCCAAACCGGATACAAATACAAACACAAACAACAACACAAATACACCCGGCAAAACAAGAAAACTTCCCAAAAACAAAATAAAAAAAATATCTCAAGAAAAAGTTCAAGGAGCCAGTATAAACAGAAAAACAAAAGATATTGTCTATTACGATAAAAAAGAAGGTAAATTTTACAAAATAGATGAAAACGGAAATAAAATCTTATTAAGTGAAAAAACTTTTTTTGATGTTCAAAGAATAACCTGGTCAAAAGATAATAATAAAGCCGTTTTGGAATTTCCGGATAATTCCAAAATAATTTACGATTTTCAAAAAGAAAAACAATTAACTTTGCCGAAAAATTGGGAAGAATTTGATTTTTCTCAAGATAGTAAAAAAATAATCAGCAAAAACAAAGATTCTATCAGAGATAATAATTTTTTAGTAACCACGAATATTGATACCGGTAAAACAAAAATAGTTAGTTCTGTCGGAGACAATGGAAACAAGTTTCAATTAGCTTGGTCTCCGGATAATCAAATAGTGGCTTTTTTTGTCAAACCGGTTGATTTTAACCATCAAGAAGTTTTCTTTATCGGACAAAATGAAGAAAATTTTCGGTCTGTCATAGTTGACGGTTTGGGATTCAAAGGAAAATGGAGCCCGTCGGGAGATAAAATACTTTTCAGTGTTTATGATACTGAAAATAATTTTCTGCCAAATCTTTGGGTAATGACCAAAAGTGGCGCTTATAAAAAAAATCTTGGGATAGAAACATGGGTTGATAAATGCGCTTTTGCCAATGACAATATCGTTTATTGCGGAGTTCCTCAATATTTGGAAAAAATGATGGGATTGGATCCAAGTTATGCTTTGGAAATAAATGATGATATTTACAAAATAGATATTGCAAAAAATATTACCAAAAAAATACCTTTGGAAACCACTTATCATAATGTTCAAAAAATTATGGTTAGCAATGACGGGAAAAAAGTTTATTTTGTTGACTCTCGCACGGGCAGATTATATGAAATAAACATAAAAGAATATTAATAAAATAAAAATATGTCCAAAAAAGAAAATCATTTTCAAATTTTTTTAATAGGTTTTTTTCTTCTTTTTCTAATTTCACTTTCCATTTTCGGAGCGCTTAGAATTATAGATACTTTTGTTAATTCTTCCAATAAAACAAATAAAAAAGAATTAAAAAGCGAAATTCAACAAGAAATAAAAACTCCGAGTAAAAAACAAGTTGATCCTTTTATCGTGCCGGCTCCGGATTTGGAATAATCTGAAGTAAATATGTCTAAAACAAAAACAATTTTTCTATGTTCAAATTGCGATGCTCAATTCTCAAAATGGCAAGGACGTTGTTCTGAGTGTGGTAAATGGGGAACAATCAAAGAACAAATAACAAATTCTCGGGAAAAAATTTCTTTGCCAAAAGAAATTTTTTCTTTTTCAGAAATAAAAGATGATTCTGAAAAAAAGAGAATTAAAACAAATATCAAAGAATTGGACAGAGTTTTTGGCGGAGGGATTGTCCCCGGCAGTTTAATTTTGATTGGCGGAGAACCGGGAATTGGAAAATCCACTCTATCGCTTCAAATCGCCGGCGCAATTAAAAATTCACTTTATTTTTCAGGAGAAGAATCCGGACCGCAAGTCAAAATGAGATTAAAAAGATTAAAAATAAAGAATCCGGATTTAAAATTTTCCAATGAAATTATTACGGAAAATATCATCGCTTTAATAAAGAAATTAAAACCAAAAATCACTATTATTGATTCTATTCAAACAATTCAATCCTTGGATTCTGAAAACGAAGCCGGCAGTGTTTCCCAAATCAGAACCTCAACCGTTAAACTTTTGGAAATAGCCAAAAAAAATGATTCAGCTGTTATAATCATCGGACACATTACCAAAGACGGGCAAGTGGCGGGTCCAAAAACATTGGAACATTTGGTTGATACGGTTGCTTACCTGGAAGGTGATGAAAAAAATGATTTACGGATTTTAAGAAGCAAAAAAAATCGTTTCGGAGCCATTTCGGAAATCGGTATTTTTAAAATGACTGAAAACGGTTTGCAAGAAATAAATAATTCGGTTGGTATTTTTCTGGAAAAAAATTTGCTTGATTTGCCCGGTATGGCAATCGGCTCCATTACCGAAGGAACACGCACTTTTTTAATAGAAGTTCAAGCTTTGGTAAACAAAACCGTTTTTGGTTATCCGCAAAGAAGAACTTTCGGTTTTAATCTTAATCGCTTGCAAATACTGACGGCCGTTTTAATTAAAAGGGCCAACATCAATTTAAGTAATCTAGACATCAATCTTAACATTGTCGGCGGAATTAAAAGCAATGATCCGGCACTTGATTTGGCGGTTTGTTTGGCAATTATATCCGCCTATAAAAACAAGGCCTTAAACAAAGACTTGATAGTCATTGGTGAAGTCGGCTTGGGTGGGGAAATTCGCAATGTTAATCACTTGGAACAAAGAATCAATGAGGCCAAAAAATTAGGTTTTCAAAAAATTATCATCCCCGCTTCCGCGAAAATAAAAGATAATAATATTGAATTAATAAAAGTCAATGAATTAAATGAATTAATTCAAAAAATATTTTAAAAGGGCTGTTGCTAAAATAAACAAAATAAAAGCGTTGTCCGTTTGGACAACGCCGGAAAGAGGAAGTTAGCCAAAAACTTTAGCTACCCTCCTCAATTCTTCTTCTGGTGGGTGCTCCGAAAAAAGCGTAAGAGGGATTTGCTCCCTCAGCCCCCTTTCCTCCAAAACAAGAAAAATTTTTCTCTTGGGGTCAGTCTTCCTAACCCCGATCTCTACCGGACGAACTTCCTCTCGCCTACACAACCCTTGAATGCAGGGTCTGTAATACGGAGACCCTAGGATTCTTTCTGATAAAACAAATTTTTTCATTTCTCACTCCTTTCGCCCCTTTATGGGGCGGGTTTTTAGTTAATAAAAAGAACAAAACATTACATTATACATTTTTTCATAAAAATGTCAATGTTTAAAGCTTATTTTATATTGAATTTATTTTGGGATCTCGTGTTACCCTTAACTCACTCTGAACATTTCAGGGTCTTGTGGTAAATCACTATCATTCTGAATTTAGTTCAGAATCTCGTGAATTTACTATTACTCTAAATTTATTTCAAGATTATTTCAATCTCTCTGATTTTCATAGCAATTTTCTACTCCAAATGCACTTTTTCTTCAAATTCTTTTATTTTTTCCTTAAACGGCGAATAATTACAATCACTTTCCAATAAATTAATCGCTTCTTGATTGGCCTTTTCAACCAAAACATAATCAAAAAAACTGGCGATTTTCAATTCCGGAAATCCGGACTGACTTTTACCAAAAACCTCACCCGGACCTCTTAATTCCAAATCTTTTTTTGACAACTCAAAACCATCACTATTTTCCACCAAAGCCTCCAATCTTTCTCTACTCTTTTCACTAAGATTATCACTAAACAAGAAACAATAAGATTGATCGCTATTACGCCCTACTCTACCCCTAAATTGATGAAGTTGGGACAAACCAAATCTTTCCGCGCCTTCAATCAACATTATAGTGGCGTCTTTAACGTCAACCCCAACTTCAATAACCGAAGTGGAAACTAAAATCTTTATTTTACCATTTGAAAATTCCTTCATTATTTTTTCTTTTTCATCTGCTTTTAGCTTACCATGCAATAAAGCTATTTTTAAATCAGGAAAAACTTGCTGAGATAATTTTTTAAATTCTTCCTTTACCGACCTTACTCCCAATTTATCGCTTTCATCTATTAAAGGACAGACTACAAAAGCCAATTTTCCTTTTTCAATTTCTTTTCTGACAAAGTCATAAGTTTTTTGCCGTTCCGAACTTTCCACTATCTTGGTGATAATTTTTTTACGCCCCTTAGGCATTTCTTTGATTAAACTGACATTTAAATCACCAAATAACGCCAAATGTAAAGTGCGCGGAATCGGTGTGGCTGTCATTGATAAAAAATGCGGTTCGGTTTTTTTGTTACCGGATTTTAAAGTTAGAGCCTTTCTCTGTTCAACTCCGAAACGATGTTGTTCGTCAATGACAACCAAAGCCATTTTTTTAAAAAAAACTTTTTCCTGTATTAAAGCATGAGTTCCTATTACAATATTAATCTCCCCTCTTTTAATTTTTTCCAATAAATCCTTCTTTTTAATTTTTTCAATTTTTTCGTTTATTAATGAACAAATTTTATGTTCAACTCGAGTAAATAAAGCCAGTTTTAAATTTTCTCCTTGAAAAAAATGAATTAAGGCCTTAAATTGTTGTCCGGCCAATATTTCCGTTGGAGCCATATAAGCGGATTGAAATCCGTTTAAAGCCACATTAAACATTGCAATTGCCGAAACAATTGTTTTTCCGGAACCAACATCACCGTTTAAAAGCCGATTCATCGGATATTTTTTTTGCATATCCAATAAAATCGCCCAAGTCGCTTTTCTTTGGTCATCGGTTAATTTAAAAGGTATTTTTTTAACAAAATCTTTAATCTCTTTTTCTTTAAAATTTATTCTTTCAGCTTTAATTTTTTTGTTTTTTTGTTTTAATATTTGATTTTTCAACTGAATTAAAAAAAGTTCGTCAAATTTTAAACGAACAATCGCTTTATGCAATAAATCCCTATTGCTTGGAAAATGAATCTCTTTCAAAGCGATATTTAAATCTAATAATTTATGTTTTTTTCTACTTTCCGGCGGTAAATAATCAATCAAAGAATTTAAAAAATTTAAACTTGTTTTCACAAAAAATCGTAAATGTTTATTTGAAATCCCGGCTGTTAAATCATAAATTGGCAATAAAAATCCCCCTTCCTTTTCAATACTTCTTACTTTTTCAAAATCAGGCGAAACAATTTGCAAGCTTTCATAAGTGGATTGCACTTTTCCGAATAAATAAAGCTCATCACCTTGTTTAATGGTTTTTAACAAATAAGGCCTGTTAAACCAAACGACTTTAATATCACCGCTTTCATCGGAAAAAATCGCTTGAGTTAATAATTTTCTTTGCAAAGGACTTCTTCTGTTCTCTATTAAATTTATCCTACCTTTAACAATCGCCTTTTCCCCGGCAATCAACTGATTAATCTTTTTTACTTGACTAAAATCGTCGTAACGAACCGGAAAATGATAAAATAAATCCTCAATAGTATTAATACCTAATTTTTTCAATCTTGAATTTAATTTTTTAGCTATTGGTGAAATCTCCGAAATTGAAGTTTTTAATGAAATCATAGCGCTTTCGGCAGGAATCGAACCTGCATTACAGGATCCGCAATCCTGCGTTCTATCCGTTGAACTACGAAAGCAAAAAAAATAAAAGGAATTTTTAAATCCTTTATCAGTTTATAAATTATATATTTTTTGTCAATTAAATTTTAAAAATTCTTCCAAAAGCATCAGAAAACGCTTCGCCGTCTTTTGTTAAATCTTCTTCCAGGTATTGTGATAAAATTTCCCTAATTTCCAACGGAGAAATATCTTTAAAAGGAATGGAAAAATATGTTTTAAAAATATTATTTTTAATAATATAAAGTCTTTTTACCTCCGGAGGATCATAAACTATCCAAAATCCTTCCAAATCAAGATAGGGATAAAATTTATCATCTAACAAAATTCCATTTTTTAAAATACTGAATTTTATTTTTAAAGGATTATTTTTATGCGAAAAGAATAAAATCAAACCGACCATTACAATAATAATGGCAAATAAAAAATTACTTGTTTTTAAACAATAAACAAATAATAAAGATCCGAGAACAAAAACACTTAAATACCAATATTTACCTCTTTGATGCTTTTCGTATTCCGGAAATGTCCAAGATAAAATTTCTTCGCCTTTTTTTATTTTTTCTTGTTTTTTATTTTTCATATTTCAAAAATTGACAAAGTAAAAATTTACTTTATAATAAAAATATTGGTGATAATTATATAATACTTTATTTCAAGCGTATTGTCAAAAGGAGAGGTGCCTGAGTGGTTGAAAGGGACACCCTGCTAAGGTGTTGTATCTTAACGGATACCGAGGGTTCGAATCCCTCCCTCTCCGCCAAATTATCAATTATTTAAGATAATTTATTTTTATTTCGGAGAGATGCCGGAGCGGTTGAACGGGACGGTCTTGAAAACCGTTGAGCCTTAACGGGTTCCCAGGGTTCGAATCCCTGTCTCTCCGCCATTATCTTGCCAGAACCAAACCGTAAACTTTTTTAGCGCCATTTTCTTTTAAAATTTTAGCGCACTCTTCCAAAGTTGAGCCGGAAGTGGAAACATCGTCAATAAGAATAATTGTTTTGTTTTTTAAGTTTTTTCCTTTATAGGAAAAAGCTTTTTTTATATTTTTTTCTTTTTCTTTTTGAGAAAGTTTTGTTTGAGAGAAAGTAAAACGAGAACGAATTAATTTTGACGAATATTTAATTTGTTTTTCAGAAACAATCTTGTTTTTCAATAAAGTGTTTAAAAGTAATTTTGATTGATTAAACCCCCTAAACCTTTCTTTTAATTTATGTAAAGGAACATAAAAAAAATAAGTTTTAGAATTTAAAACCCGAGGAATTTTCTTCATTTTTTGAGCTTTTTTAATATTTTCCAAAACAATCGCCAATTGAAAACTTAGAACATCCTTTAAAATGAAAACATTTTGATACTTAAAACCATGAATTAATGTTTTTAAAAAAATATTTTTATAAAAAGAGAAATTAAAAACGCCGTCTAAATTTTTGATTGACAAA
This sequence comes from bacterium, assembly GCA_027040785.1. Taxonomy (GTDB): domain Bacteria; phylum Patescibacteriota; class Patescibacteriia; order JAACEG01; family JAACEG01; genus JALULG01. The sequence continues at coordinate 4,460 of JALULG010000073.1, read as the reverse complement.
CATTGGCGACAAGTAAAACCCAAAAAAGAATACTTTTTACAAAAAGGACAAGTGTTTTTCGGTTGAAAATCAATTAACTCCAAACAATCATCACAAAGGACTTTTCCGTCTTTTCCGCAAAATAAACACTCTTGAGGATAAATAATATCTATAATTTTATTTAAAAAATTATAACCAGCGCGCTTCATCAAGTTTCCATTTATTATTCACCTGATAAAAAATCAATTTTAATTTTTGATATTTAATTTTTGTTTTAGGGTTATTTTTCCCGAAAGTTTCTTCTCTTTGACATTGAACGATTACTTTTACTTTTTTTTGATCAGTAAAATCTTTATTGTTAATTTCATAACTCAAAACTTTCGTGCTTACACCATAATAATCCTGTTCTGTTTTAATTTGGTTCTTTTTTTGCAAACTATCGACCCAAGATTTCATTCTATCGGTCATTAAATATTTAATATCATTCAAATTGGAATAAGGCAAAGTATCAGAAGAATAACTGCCGAAACGTTCAGCCACAAAAAAAATAATCGCTTTTAAAGAAACTTCTGTTTTTTGTTTTTTGGGAAAATTGTCATTTTTTATTTGTTTTTTATTTGTATTATCCTTTTTTATATCGGGTAACTTTTTGGGAATTATTTTTTTTGTTTGATTAACAATCATTTGCCCTTGATCTTTATTTAAGAAAAAAAACCACAATAAAAAAAGTATTACAAAAACAAAGATGATTATCCCTAAAATTTTTAAAATTTTTTTTCTTTCCGGACTCATAAATTATTTTCTTTTTCTTTTTCTTCTTGAAATTCTTTTTTGGCATTTTCTATTTCCAATAATTGTTGCGGATCAGAAGTAATAATTTGATCTTCCGTATAAGAAGCCATTATTTTAATCGCCACATGTTTTCTACCGGCAAAAAATATTCCTTCCCCCACTCCACTCTCAAGCAATAAAGAACGTTCTCCTTCGGTTAACATAAAAGTTTTTTGAACAATATTAATCGCCGAAGTGCTTTGTTTTAATAATAATTGCAAGGCCGAATTACTAACAATTACTTGACCGTAAGGAGAAATCAAAAAATCGTTTACATCTTGAGTAATAGTTGTGATACCCAAATAATATTTACGACACCTTTTAACCAAAGCATAAATAAATTTTGCCGAATCTTCTCTTTGCATCAACCACCACGCCTCATCAATAACCAACATTCTTTTTTTCATCTTAGATCTGACAATATTCCAAATATAGTTAATAATCATATAAATAGCTATTGGTTTCAATTCATCTTCCAAGTCTCTAACTGAAAAAACAACCAATTGATTATCAATGTCAACATTTGTAAAATGATTTAATAAACCGGCAAAAGTTCCTTCGGTATATTTTTTAATTCTGATAACCAAATCATCGGTCCCCTCCATTCCCTCCAAAACATCTTGAAAATCTTTCATTATCGGCATTTCAACGGTCCTTAAATCACAGTCCGGTGTAATATCTTTTTTGGCATAGGTTTCAATTAAAGCCCTATCAATCAAAGAATCTTCTTGATGAGTTAAATCACCAAGCATCAATTTCATCAATCCTTTTACGGTAATTACGGCACTCCTGATAATATCTCCGGTTTTAGCATCGTCAGAGGTTGATTTTGGCAAATCAAAAGGATTAATTTTAACTTTTGAATTTAAAGAAATGTTAATATAGGTTCCCCCAACGGTTTCACTTAGATATTCATATTCTTGTTCCGGATCAATTATAATAATATCAGTTCCGAACATCATACTTCGTAAAACCTCCAATTTTATGGCATAACTTTTTCCGGCTCCGGAAGTGGCAAAAACAACCATATTGGCATTTTCTAAACTAAAACGATCAAACAATATTAAACTGTTATTATGCCTGTTAATTCCATACAAAATTCCTCTATCAGAGGTTAATTCCGAAGACATAAACGGGAAAGAAGAAGCTACCGGAGAAGAATTCATATTAAAAGGAATTTTTAATTGATCATCACATAAAGGAACCGAGGAATTAAAACCTTGTTCCGCTTGATACAGTACCCTTTTACTTAAAACCAACTTACTGCCAATCAAAGCTTCAATTTCTTCCGTTAACAACTCCAACTCTTTTAACGAATCCGCATAAATGGTAATATATAGAGAAAATTGAAAAAAATGTTCAATCCCTTGAGTTAAATCATCTCTTAATTTTTCCACATCCCTCAAAGCGGTTTCTCTAAGAGGATCTCTGGGAGCGCCTTTTTCCGCATCGGCAATCAATTGGGCTTCAATATTTCCCGCTTTATCTCGTAATTGCTTCAAAACAATGCCGGCTTCAATCGGAACAAAAAACATACTGATATCCAAAATAGCGCTGAAATTTAAAACCGGCGCAAACCACCCTACCGAAATATAACGAGGATAATCAATCATAAACAATGTTCGGATATATTTATCTCCCAAACGAATATAGGCCGGTTTAACCTCTAAAGCTGAAGGAGCGATAATATCTTTAACAGTTACTATTCCCTCACGATAAGCCCTTTCTTCTTCCAATAATATTTTTTCTTCTTTCGCTTTTTCCTCTTCTTTTTTCTGTTTCTCAAAAAAATTAGCGTCTTCTTTTTCTTTCTCTTTTAAAATTGATTTTTCTTGTTTTTTAATATCCTGGGGTTTAAACATAATTTTATTCTTCGATCATCATTTGATCTAAATCAGGCAACGGTTGTTGCATTGAAGTAATAGGATTATATAAATTATAATAAAGCTCTATCAAACTTTGCGTATCCAATAAAACAGAATTCAAGCTCATACTGTTCAATCCGGACATTACTTTATTAACTCTATGCATCAGTTCTTTATGCCTTTTAAGAAAAATTTCTCTCTTTAAACGAACGATTGAAGCGGCTGAAAAAATATCCGTTATCTTACTTAAAAGACTTTTCTTCTCGCTGGCCAAAGGATTAAGAGGAATAGCGATATAAAACTTTTTAGTCATTATTTGACCGATTTTTACCAATTCGGAAATATATTCTCTATATTCAACTATTTGCATTCTTAATAAATCATTTGTTTGTTCTAATTCCCTTTTTCGCAAATCATTCAAATAAGGGTCTATGTTTAATTTTCTGGATTGAACAACCACCTGAAAAGGAAAATCAAAAGAATTTAAAAAATTAATATAAGCGTTAATTATCGCCTCTTGTTCTTCTGCTGATTTTAAAGAAAAATTAATACTGGAAACCATCAAAACGGCAACCAAAGTGCCGTCTTTCAAAACCACGCAATCATCTTTGATTTCTAAAATACTTAAATGCTCTTGAGTTGTTTTCCTAATCGGTCTTTTTGTTGACATAAAATTATTTAGCAAAATCTCCTTGATATCTTCCTCCGGTATCAACCACCAAAGAAAGTTCGGATAATTTTGATTTTTTTAACGGTTTTGGGGCCGGTAAATGTTTTTCTTCTTCTTTTATTTTTTTCATCTCCATTCTTTCTTTAATTTCATTCAAACTAAAATCCTTGCACCACATTCTTTTTTTAGGAATAATTGAAACTTGAAAAACGTTTATTATAAAATAATGAATCGGACGACCATTAACTTTAGCGAAACCGAAAACAATTGCTATTCCAAAATCTATAACCGTAATAATAATGAAAAGCAAAAAATCAACAAATTTATAAAAAAGCACGGAAATCAACAATGCTACCATCAACAAAACAAATTGCCTGACCGTTATCGGACCAAAAACTTTACTCTCTACTTCAATAAATTGCGGAACAACAAATTGTCTCATAAAATATTATTTATTATAACACAAAAATAAATTCAAAAAAATTAAAATCTTAAACTTTTATTTAAATCAGCAATAGCATCAAATTCCTTTTTACTTAAAGTTGGTTTATGTTCTCTGGCTCTTTCTTCCAAAATAGCGTTAATAGAACTATGCTTTATTAAAGCGTCATGCAAAATAGACAAATAGGTTTTATTTATTTCACTTTCTTTCCATTTTTTAATCCCTTCAATTCCTTTTCCAAAAGACTCTTCGGCTAAAAGAGTTATTTTTTCTTTTATTTTTTTTGTCGCCTCAAAAGGATCGGAAGAAAAATATCTAAAATCTTCCAGTGTTAAATTACTTAATTCATCCAAAGGACCGATTAATTTTTTTTCACTTTCAAGCACCGGCGGATCAACCATTTTTACATCTTCCATTTTTATTTTTTCATTATTGGATTTTTTATCCGGTTCCCCATGCTTCTTTGAAAAAAAACCGATAAAATGTTTTTTGTTTTCCGGACCTTTTTCTTTTTTTTCTTCAGAATCCGGAGAAAGATTTGTTCCCGTTGTTTTCAAATCAGCTTTTTTCATCTTAAAACCGGAGGATAAAACAGTATTTTTTTCAAAGGATTTCTCTGAATCAATCTTCTTTGGAACAATTTCCATTTCCGGTTTTTTTTCTAATGTTATTT
>JALULG010000072.1 GCA_027040785.1 bacterium | reverse complement strand
GTGTAATTCGCGCTTGGATGCAACTGCACCACCAGGAGCAGTTGCACGACGTAACAACTAACAACGTAACACGCACTTTGATAATTGGGTGTATTGGTGTCTGAGCTATGGTTCGACGTTCGATAATATTCTAAGCGCTAAAAAATTCCTAAGCTTATATAAACGTTTGCGCTTAGACATATCTACTAATCTACTCGATAGCTCAGTCCCAATACGTTGTAACACGTAAAAAGGCAGATATCCTAAAAGGATAAAGATTTTCGCGTAGATGAAAATCTTGCTGGGTTCGTGCGTGTGTTTCTATTTGGATATAGCTAACTAAATTAGCTTGTATGGTTTAGCATTTTTAACTCCTTATAAAATTAAACTTGGTTATGTTATAAGGACTTTTTAAAAAAATGATAAAGCCCATAAATATGGGGATATAATCGAGTAGAGTTTTTTTATACTTATTTTTAATATATAAATATATATATAAGAGTTATATACAATTTAGAGCTAATTTAATCTTAACTTATATCTTCCTTCCTATCCTATTGTCTAAGCCCCCCTTCCTAAAAAAGGAAGGGGGGTTTGGGGGGAAGGTTACCTATCTAATCTTTATCGCCAATCTAAGCGCTATATATAGAATAAGAAGAGAGACCTTATAAAGCCCATAAATATGGGAAGAGTAGTCTATTTTTTTATACTTATAGTCTATTTTTTTATACCCGCAGTCTATTTTTTTTATACTTATCTCTTTTTTTAGACAATTTTTAGTCTACAATTATTGTATTTTTAAAAAAAATATTATATAATAATAAACATTAAAATTCAAGGAGAAATAGAGATGAGTAACAAAGTAATTATGAAAAAATATGCCTTGCTTGATAAGGAAACAGGAGAAATATTGGAAGAAGAAGCAATGTTTGTTGGAAAGGATCCTTACGTAGATAAAGGATTTAGAAAAGTTTTTGTAGGGTTCCTAAAAGACGTAGTCTTAAATGAAAAAATAGCTGGGAAAGCAATAAGATTACTACTGTATATAATAGAAAATCTAAAAGCCAACGATTTGAAATTCTACATTAGCGAAAGAATAATTTGCGAAGAATTAAACATAAAAAGAGCAACATATTACAAATGGGTAAAAGTCTTGATTGAAGAAAAAATTATTGAGAAAATTGATACAAACTTGTATAGACTTGTCCCATATAGCGCAGTAAATGGACAAATGAATAAAGTTAAAAATTAAGGATTAAAAAAATGAAGAAAGATAATAATATCTTCCCTCCTACCGATTGTAATTATACCATAAAATCGGCAAAAACGCAAGGAAATTTGATAAGTTTAGATGAAATTAAGCAACTAAATTTTTGGAATTTTATAGAAGCTCTTGGGGGAGTAGAGATAAAGAAAAAAAGTAGCAAATATGGTAAATTTTTTAAATTTAATGGTAATTTATGGGTAAGATATGATTACAATACATTAAAATATTTTTACGTAAATCTTAGCGGCAACGACAAAGGCACTTTGATAGATTTTATACAAAAACACATATTAAAAGAAAAAAATCTTGGGAAGGTAAGAAAATACGTAAGTAATAATTTACATTTATTTTAAAGCCCCAAGGGGCTTAGACAATAGGATAGGAAGGAAGATATACATATAAATTATATATATAATATGTATATAGTTATGCTCTATTTAAATAATAAAGGGTCATCTGCGGTCTATGGTGGTTTAGCTCTTTGCTAACTTGTTTAAGGGCTTCTTGGTAGCTTACGCCTTGTTCCAGCTTCTGCTGGAATAGATCCTTTGCGTAGGTCAATCTTAGGTCGTGACTTTTATTTATTCCAACTTCCTGCAAATCTTCCCTATAACTATAATACGTAGGAACGTTTTCGATCTTTTGAATTTCCTGAGCCAATTGATAATCAATGCTTTTTGGCTCGTAGAAATGATTACCTTTTCCGACTATTCCGTTAAGACTATTTGTGTTGGGGTTGTAATATTCATTGAGATTTTTAACCACTTCCAGCGCTTCGGCAACCCTTAAACCTGTTTCGGCTTGAAGATGTGCGACAACGTAGCTCTCATAACTTATTTGTTTTAGTTCTTCCAATCTTTGCGGTAAATCTTGAATATATCTTCCTGTCTCCACTTGCATTTCTTTCATCTCCGCCCTAAATTCTTCCCGATAATTTTTTAAAAAATCATTCTCGCTTGGATTTGCAGGGACATAAACTTGCGTTTGTTGCAACGCTTTTAGGAGCGAATTGAAGCCTGTTACATAATCTAACGCGCTCTTGGCGCTAAGGTTATCCGTTCTTTGCTCTAAAAAATCTTTTATATTTTCTTGGTTCATATATTTGTTTAATTTTCCTTCCTTAACGCCTTTTTGTTCAATAAATTTCTTAAAATCGTTGAGATACATTGTCCTTTTTTTGCCTAGTTCGATTGAGTGCGTCTTGTTATCGTTTAATTTCATATGCCTACCTTCCCCAAGCGCCAAGACACGATAAAAAGCGTTTGTAATTTGTTTCTCAAACGTTCCACCTTTTAAGTTTGCTCCACCTGCCATATCAATCCTTTTCGATTTTTTGTTGGCGTAAAAAATTATATATAGCAACGTGCGAGATTTTAGCGTTGTATTTCATTTCTAAAATTTGCTTTATTCTTCGTGCGCCCAATCCCTCTTTATAAAGTCCTATAATTTCAATGCCATAAACTTTTAATACTGGGTGCTTTATACCCGACAAATTTACCTTAATTTTTTCTTTTGCTTTAATTTCTTCTTTCTTATGGAGGTCTTCTAAAATCATTATAATTCCGCTAATAATTGCACCTTGATTTATTTCTACTTCTTCTCCATTCTTAGTTTTTTTTATTTTTGCGTTTTTCTCCAAGAATTTTTTTAATCTGTATGAAAAAAGATTTGCGCTATTAATTTCTTTAAGTGCAAAAAATTTTTGCAGAGTTGAGATTTTTTTTTCGTCAAACATTTTTACTCCTTATTTGTTAAATAAACACTAAATAAACACCAATAGGTATTTATCTATACATTCGTTAAACGTATAAACGTATAGATAAATCCCAACAGGGATACGTAAGCGCGTAGTGCCAAAAGGCTGTTAAGAAATCGAATTTTGTTTATTTAAAAGTGGGCTTCGACTACACACTTTTTAAAAGGGCTAACCATATTGGTAGCAAAATGCTGGGACACTACAATGTAGATAGTAGATAACAAAAACAATAACCTAAAAGGATTTTTATAAAAAAATATAAGGCGGTTATTTTTTCCGTTTTGTTATCCACTTAACGCGTAAATTTACACTACTTTATATAAATTAACGCGATTTAACGCTTACTGGACTACAATAGCAATTCCTGCGCTATGGGATAAAATCCCAGCTTGGAATTACTTGCGCTGCGCGTTTGTCTCTTTTAGGAAAAAAGAGACACGCTACGCGCTTGATACCCAATCCACTTATACCCCATTAGGGGTAATCGTGTCTTGGATGCGCAACTTGGCTCCGGTGGTCGCACAAGTTGCACACGGACGTAACAACTAACCTACACGCACTGGTTGGGTTGGGTGTATTGGTGTCTGAGCTATGGTTCGGTTCTATACGTTTAAGCGCTAAAAAATTCCTAAACTTATAACACTAAAAAATTTCTAAACTTATAAAACGTTTGCGCTTAAACGTATTTACTTCTACTTCAATAACTCATCCCAATACGTTGTAACACGTAAAAAGATAGTAGGTATCCTAAAAGGATAAAGATTTTCGCT
>JALULG010000071.1 GCA_027040785.1 bacterium | reverse complement strand
GGAAGAAGCAACAGGAGGAGATGGAGTTAATTTGACCCAAGTGGACCATTTGGTAGATAAAATGTTAAGCGATGGAAAAATCAGCGACCAAGAAATGAAGAAATTTTTAGAGGCTACCCATTTTCAAGATTTAAATTATTTTGAGCAACAAGCAGTTATTAGCCGTTTACAAGAGACTAAGAACGATTTGATTGGGCAGACGCAAGTTCATGATTTGTTGCGCAAAAAGGAAAAATCCTTACTTTCTTTGATTCGCGATCTACAGACCGAAAGTCGTGAGCAATACGGAGAGATGGCTGAGAAACTCCAAAAATTAAATACAGAAATAGATAAAATCAAACATTATCTTGATTCCCCAGAATTTTACGCTGTAGCAGAGGAAAGGTTGGAGAAATTGGGGCGTAAGTTTTATAAAAGGCTGTTTGGCTTAGGTTGGGACAAGGATAAGTGGGAAAAGGTTTTGGAATTGAAAGCTCATGATGTTATAGAACATCCAGATAAATATAAAAATTTAGTAAATAAAAAGATGTTTCATCAGTTAGGATTTGTCCAGGCCGATATTGGCCGTCCTGGGGAAAATATGAGCATGAAAGATTATTTAATAGAATACAACAAATGGATAGAGGCTAAGAAATTAGGGCTTGATTCTTTACAGAAAGATAAAGAAGGACTTATAAAGAAATTATCCGGCAGAGATGTGATAAAGATAGGTGATGGTGAAAGTATTATTCAAAAAGAGAAACTAGAGATAGGCGACGGAGATGAAATTTAATCCAAATAAAAAACCCTGATTAAGTAAAATCAGGGTTGAAAAACGGCCGGGTTTTGTCCGGGCCGTTTTTGTTTTTGGAAGCGCTTGGTTAGCGCTCCAAAATTATTACCCACCTCCTGTTATTGCAGAATTTCTTTTGGTAGACCTCTGTTTGGAGGTTTACATCAGAGAGATCTACATTTTTTTTCTTTAAATACCGGAAAATTACCTCCGCTCTCTGGCGGGCTAAGGCAAGATTTTTTTCGGCAGTGCCTCCGTAAGGGTCGGCAATGCCGATGATTTTTTTTATTTTGTATCCCTCCTTTATTTTTTTAATTACTTTTTTCAGAAGGTCAAAGTCTTTTTTTTGGAGTTTTCCTCCTCCCGGACCGAAGCCTGCTGGTTCGGTAAAAATTTTTACGCCGGGATGGATGTGCTCCACCTTTGTTTCCAACACCCCCACCCGATTTTTCAGTCGCTGGTGGGCGGCGGCGTTGCGATGCACCGCTTGTTCCACTTTTTTTAGGCGTTTTTCCAGCCGGTTAAGGCGGGAAAGACTGCCCCTGTATTTTTTAGGAGGAGCAGGAGCCGGAGACTGCTTTACCGCCTGTAAATTTTCGCGGACAATCTGAATTGCGGTGTTGTGTCTTAGTAGTTCTGCTTGTCTTTGTTTGGCCCGGATAAATCCGGGATCTGCCGGCGCGTAGTAGCCGGTATCTTTTGTTGGCAGGGGCGGAACCACTGACTGAACGTTTGTCAGTGGTGGCAGGCCGTTGCTGGCGCAACCGGCCAATAAAAATAACGATACACAAATTAAAATTCCTTTTTTCATCTTTTCCCTCCTTTTTATTGACAGTTGTAGAGATCCGCGTCAAAAAGCGGATCGTTTTTTCTGAGCCAATTACACACCTCTTGATGAGCTTGCGATTGCATAGAGGTGTGTTTTTTTTTGGTCGGTTCCCACCACAGTCCGACCGCATTGACAAAGGCGCGAGCTTTGTGCTCGGACTTCAGTTGATTAAAACCAAGTAGTCCGGCAATCCCGCCGGCCAAATCTTTAGCGCCGTTAATAGCCGCGCCCACTCCGGAGGCGGTTTGGCCGCTGGATTTGGTTTGAAAAAAGCGGTCATACCCGTCCCTGGTAATGAGCAAAACATTGGCGCCATAGGCCATTGCCCACAGGGCGCTGATAGCCCCGCAGGAAACCGATGTTTCTTGTTCGCCTTTGCCCAAGGCCGTCACCTCCAGGATTTTGGTGTATTTTCCCGGAGGCAAACTTTCCATCACAAAAACAGAAATGGCCTCGGTCGGCCTCTGTCGCTTAATAGGTTCCGGAATTACTTTAAAGTGTTTTCCGGATACCATATTAAGCAGTTCCTGGCGGGTGTAAACCCGCTTAAAGCGAATCAGCTCCCGCGCGCCCATGATATTATGCGGCGCTTTGTTCAAGGGGAAATGATAGCCGTTGTTGGCGATAAATCCGCCGGAAGGCACTACCGGAAAATTGGCCACCTCGGTTTTACTTTTCGGCGCGTAAACCAAAGTGGGATTGCCAACCCCCTGGATGTTATTTTGATTAAAATGGCGATTGTCATTGACATCGCGATTATCCACGATATCGCGATTGTCGTTGACATTGTCAACCAAGTCGCGATTATCCACGATATCGCGATTATCAATGCGGGGGGAACTGACTGCGCTGGCGCGCGGACTTCCTCCGTATTGCACCTGTGTTTGTTTGGTGGTAATGTCATTGTCAACAGTTACTCCTGAACAATCATTACCTTCACATTGCGCCCAAGCCCCAGTTGACATCAACAATAAATAACTAACAAATAACAAAATCTTTTTTCTCATCTTTCTCCTCCTTTAGGAATTTATTTTTTATACGCCAAAGACAAGGAGAACAGGGACCAAGGCTCCTTGCCTTAGGCCTATAAAAATTGGCAGAGGGGGTTGTTATTACCACCCCCCTCTTGTTTTTTTGGGCGGGTTGCCCCGCCCTTGTCTCCTTGTCTATTATTATTGACCGCAGGGTGACTGCGGATCCCCTCCTACACCCAAGCAATGCTCGGTGTGAATGGACCCGCCCTGCCAGTTGCCGTTTTCCATCTCCTGGTAGTAGGAGTGGAATTGGCTGCCGGACAGGTCGCCCCCACCCTGGGCGGCGTCAATGTCAATGCCGGCCTCTACGTTGGCGTTTTGGGCGCCAAACATGGAGTTGTCTCCATGGGAGACAAAACTCTCTCCGGCCATATTATTAAAAGAAGAAATATCCAGGTCGCAGTTGTTATTGACTGTTCCCCAGATATGAGCGGATTGCCCGCCGGCTCCGGACATGGTAACTTCAGTCCCATCGTCCTGGGAGTCGGAGAAGTTATAGCTTTGCGCTTGGGCTTCATTCATCTCCAACATCCCTTGGGCGCCAGGCTGAGCCTCACCCCAACCGCACTGTTCCTGGGTCCAAGTGCCACCTCCGGCAACACCATAATCCGGCAAGGTGTCGTTAAACCAACTGCCTTGCCACTGGTTTTGGTCTCCGGTAATGTCCACACTGGAGCCGTACTCTTGGCAACCAGGATCGCTCGGATCGCAGGCCAGAGCAGCGGTAGAGAAAAATAAGGAAAAACAGAAAAATAGTAAAAAAATCCCCTTTTTCATTTTAGAACTCCTTTTGTTTTTTGTTTGTATGGCTGAAAATCAGCCAGGGGTTAACGGTTAGTCCGCTTTAAAAAAGCGGAGGTCTTGGGCCAATTCTCATTCACCTCCTTTCATTGTTTTTTTCTCCTTTTAAAGATTTTTTCAAAAATACGTTTTGCTAATGACCTAGGGGGTTGTGGAGGCAATTTTGCTGGATGACTATTATATCCAGGTGGACTTTTTTGTGTGTTTCTTTCAAGATGCAGGCTAATCTTTTCAAGACACAGGCTATTTTCTCTAAGCTTTTTATGTATATCATCAAGTCTTCTGTCTATCTCGTCACATCCTCTATTGATCTTTCTGCTTATCGCATGAAATCCTTTAGTAA
>JALULG010000070.1:1204-3828 GCA_027040785.1 bacterium | reverse complement strand
CAAACCGCTTTTACCATCTTCGATTAACTCGGGATTACCGCCAACCCGACTGGCAACTATTGGCAGCCCGGTAGCCATGGCTTCCTGAATTACATTGGAACAACCTTCGCTTAACGAAGGCAAAACAAAAATATCAAACATATTCAAATAGCCCGGAATATCAGATTGAAAACCTAAGAAATGCAATCGGTCATCGACTTTTAACGTTTTAGCCAAAACAATTAACTCATCTTTAAGTGAACGCAAAGGTGTATCTCCAACAATAATAAAATGAACATCATGTCCACGTTTTCTTAAAATTTCCAAAGCCCTTATCATAAGTTGATGGTTTTTCACCTTCATTGGACGTCCAACCGTACCAACAATTTCCATCTGGTCATCAAAGCCCCATTTCTTCCGATAGAATGCCCGCTTTTCATGGTTGGGAGCAAATTTAGTCGTGTCCACTCCGTTTAAGATCGGATAAATACGTTTTCTACTAATCCCAAGATCCCGGCTTATTTGATCGGCCAATAATGCCGAAACGGATAAAATTTGATCGCTTAATGAAAAGAATATTCTTTGCACCCATTTACGCTTAAAATCTTTAAAAAACGTACCGTGTTCTCCATGAATGATAAGCGGAACGCGTGCCCATTTGGCTGCTAAAATCCCTTCAACCAAAGTACCCCATGAATGGGTATGCACAATGTGCGGTTGAATTTCTTTGAAAATCTTTTTCAATTTAAAAATCACTGAAAAATCGTTTCCCTGGCCTTTGGGAATTTCAATTAGCTGCGTCTTTTTTTCGTCCAATCCTAAAGTTTCAAATACTTTTCCGACAACAATTAAGGTCGGTTCAAAAGCATCGCTCAAGGCATTTAGCAATTTAACAATACCCACTTCCTTACCAGCAGGAGCTAAATAATTAATCAAATGTACAATTTTAATTTTGGATGACTGCACGAAATCCGCCCCTTGCAAATTTAAAGAATGGTTACATATTTTCCTTCAGGCCTTTCAACTACCTTCAGAATCGATGCCGGTAGTATTCGATCTTTTAACCACAATTGGACGACTTTTACCTTACCGCAAAAGAAACTGATATTTTTTACATCCGATAAACATACATCGCGATGACCTTCAATTGGATCATCAAAATAATTCAAACGAACAATAGCTGTGTCTTTCTTTACTTCGGCATCAAAATTCAGATAGGAATAGGCATAGCTATGTTGTAATAGTTCCGGACCGGAAGCAAGCCAAATCAAACTGTCATTTGAAAATTCTTTTAAATTTTGCAAATACGATAGCCCTTTTTTGTCAAAATAATTCTGCCAATGACTAAGCCAGTGCCAGTAAATAATAGACGACCCTTGTACTTGGCACAAATGATTCAGATTTTTCTTTTGTAAAAGTTTAAGAGATTTCCATTTGCCATTAATGGTATTCCGCAAGAAAAAGAGCCCCTTGCTACCATCATCAAAAGTGTATAAGCGAAAAATTGTTGTTCGCCCATTAGGTAATTGCTGTTCAGGTAAATCGATTTTTCGCACCGTTGCCTGCCAGTAATCGGAATTTACTGTCCAGAAAAAGCGAACACCAAGACGACGTAATTGATCAAGATTGTACATAGATGAATCAGGATTGTCACCAAGGTAAAAGTCTACCTTCTTAATGCTCAAACTACCTATAACCAAAACAGAAAGTACAATAAAAACCATAGATAATTTTAATTTATCCTTCCCATTAAATACTAGGAGAAAGAATCCAACTAAAACTAAAATCAAACCGATAAAAAAAACAATGAAGCCATATAGCAATAAATGGTTTGGTAAACTTTTTGGCTCGGCTAATTTGTCAGCAAAACCAATTACACGAAAAACATAATAGCGCGAATGTACTAATATTTGATTAAGCAATGTACAGCATGGATTTGCTACTCCACTTGGCGTAGCACTTTTACTATGATTCAAATTTACCGTTACCGGGTGTGGCAAATTTTTAAGCATCCAGTCCACAGCCGCAATGGCCATGGGTCGGGTGATCGGGCCAACCCCCAAATCATGCAAAGAACCAATATAGCCTTTTTCATACCATTCTAAAAATTTATGATCTAACGGCGGATCGTGCCGGATTAATTTTTTCCTTTTTACATCATAGGTTTTAAAAAAAGCGAATTGTTCATCAAAGAACCAGAATGTATCTGAAAATGGGAAGCCAAATCCCCGTACTGTTTTTGGCGCCGACGGGTCATCTAAGAAGCGGTCAAAGCCCAAAATTTTCCATTCCTTGCATTTGGGAGTAATCGCCTCGGTAGTATTGATCAATTTATGAACCGCTTCAAAAGCTTCCACCGGTGTACGGTGCAAATCGGAAAGAATAGCTAAAGAAGCCTTATAGGGGAAGGGATGCTTAAGAATTTTAGGTTGTTTTGTTTGCCCAAATCCGACATGAACAGTCAAAGCAATTAATAAAAACAGATATTTCACCTGGCCTCCCTAATTTTTAAAGCGACTGAATATTTTTTTCGAACTCGGCGATATAAGTCTGAAAGTTAAAATTCTGGATGTAATTTTCATCCGGTTCCAAATGGATCTTTCGGTTACAAAAATCCATTAAAGCTTCTTTAATAGCCTTAATAT
>JALULG010000070.1:0-1194 GCA_027040785.1 bacterium | reverse complement strand
AATATCGTTAGAAGGCGCCAGAATCCCCAGATTTCCTTTTTTTAAAACCTGATGGGTTGCGCTATTGGGTTCTGCAATAGCAAAAATCGGCCTTTTGGTATAAATATATTCGTAAAGCTTAGCAGGTATTTGCAAATCGGTTTCCGGTTGAATCAACAATAAGATATCCGCTTCAAACATGGTACGAATACTTTCATTAAAACTGACCGAAGGTAAGAAATGAACGAATTCTTCAACATGCAACTCTTTGACTTTTTTATAAATAAACTTTAATTCTGTTACGACATTTCCAATAAATAAAAACTGTGCTTGATCTGGCTTAAGCTTTCCTTCATTGTGCAACTCATGAATGGCCAGCAACAATGGTTCCGGATTACGACGTTTGTACAAAGTGCCTAAATGGACAAAGCGTAAAGGTGATTTATCATCTTTATTATCCAGTTCAGGTAATTGTTGCGGGAAATCATCCGGATCATACCCATTGAAAAACAATTTAAATTTTTGCGTATCTTCTTTTTTATAAAGCTTTGCGTATTCATCTCTCATCTTTTGTGTTACAAAATAAAGCTGATCTGCATTGCGCACACAAAGCTTTTCAAAAAAACGTTCCAGTCCATAACGTAAAGGATTACCCGCATCCCAACGAGAAATCGCCCAAGGATCTCTAAAATCCAGAACCAATTTCCGGTGGGTTAATTTTTTTAAAAGCATTGCCATAATAAAGGTAGAATGCGGCGGCGCAGTAGCCATAATAACATCAATATTCTCAGCTTCGATGATGGAGATACCACGCGATAAAGCATGAGGCAACCAACCGATATATTTATCCGGAAATTCAAAAAAGAAGAAAATAATCGCCCTAATGTGATCCAATACGGATGAAATCGACGAGAATCTTCGGGCTATCGTCGGATTCAATATCTGTGTTTCTTTTGTTTTAACCTGATTGGAAGTGCTGTGTTTTTTCTTTTTTCCTACAATTGTTTTTGATACACGCTTTAAAAAAGTAAAAAAACTCGTAAAATCCGATTTGTCCGTTCGATAAACATGAACAGCTTTGGGAATTTTTGTTTCATTTCCCGACCTACTACCAACATTCACATCATAATATATTTCTTTTAGCGTTAATACATGAAAACAAAATTTATTATGATTAACATATTTTAAAAGTTTTGAAACACGTTTGGTACCAAC
>JALULG010000069.1 GCA_027040785.1 bacterium | reverse complement strand
AAAAATATTAACAGTAAAATAGTGTTTGTAAAAAGTAGTTGAAAGTAAGTAAAATAGAGGTTTGTATAAAATAAGTGGTGGACCCTCAGGGAATTGAATATAACTCGTATATAGGTATTTTAATTAAATATAATTTTTTAAGCCCCTAAAATAGCCCCTAAAAAATAAAGTGTCTTGTATATTAATTTTTTATCAAAGCATCTTTAAATATTTTAAACTTCTCTAAAGATTTTTCTTTCTCTGACCACTCTTGAACTGATTTTAAATCAAATTCATTTTTTTGTGCAACCCATATAGCCTGTTGAAGGCATTGTTCATCATCCCAATGATAATATGCAGCAAGTCTATCTTTGACACAGTCTGTAGGAGTAAGCAGTCGTAAAACTCCTGCCTCTGTATCTATCTCTGCTATATCATTAACAGGTGCATCACCAACACCTAAGGGACCAGAGGGGAACTCAATAAATAGTTTGGTGTCTTTATGTACAAAATATCTATCATGTTCTGTAAATCCAAGTTCATCCATAGTTGCATGGATTTTTTTAAACTGTTCGTTATATTGATTTATTAAATCTAAATCCCAAGAAGTATATTCGCCTCTGCTGTAAATTTCAACACAAGAACCACCAGAGAGCACTACATGTATATCTTTTGCTATAAGAGCATCACAGATGAAACCGCCAAGCTCTTTCATGTCCATATCTTTAATCTGCTTTTTCATAGTGGTTTTTCCGGTCTTCTTGGTCTTTTTCTTTGCATTTCAAATTTATTTTTTAACTCAGGTTTGTAATACTCTTTTGCTTTGTTTAATAATGCTGTGAGTTCTTCTAAAAATGCATATCTTGGATTTATAAAGTATATCTTAGTTCTTCCTTGCATTTTACTAAGAGTCAGTCCACCCTCTTCAAAATTTTTGAGTTGGTTTTGAATAGAAGGGAGTGACATATCAAAATATTTTGCTATCTCTCTTGCATATCCTTCTTTAAATGTAAGAAGATATTGCAGAGTTAATTCACGAGCTTGTGTACCAAATAATACTTCTAACATCTCAAATTCCTTTATGATATTAATATTATATCATGTGATATAAGGATTATATCATAAAATATTTTATAGGACCTTGATTAACCTAGCTACCTAAGATTTATTTAGATAAGCCATTGCAAATAATTTTCTCCAAAGCTGTACTATCTGCAAACTGTACACATTCAATGGCTGAATCTATATACTCTTTTGGTGAGATTTGTGAATAATCTATGAATTTATATCCATTGTAGGCGGCTATCATATCTATAAACATTCGTGTTATTCTACCATTTAATTCATAAAATGGGTGTAGAGCATTAAGCTCACATTTATAATAAGCCAGCTTTTTAGCAAATGCTGATTTTGGAATAGATGCATACTCTTTGAGATAGTTGTCGGCTTTGAGTTCTTCAAATATTTTGCGAGAAGAACTTTTTATAAATTCCCCTTGGCAAAATCTAGATTCACCTTTTGTCATGTTGAAATCTCTGTATAAACCAGCCCAATCATAAAGTGATTCAAATGTTCTTTTATGGAGAGAGACAAAGTACGCTTCATCAAAGTGAGTTTGTTCATTGAGTTCATTAAAGAAGATGTTATATGCTTCTTCTAGGAGTTCTTTTTCTATTTCGTGAATTGTTTGAGCATCTTTTATGTCAAACTTATTGACAGGAACATCACTGTTGTCGTAGTAAAATTTACTATCTACTAACTGATACTTTGATGCCATACTTTTCTCTAATGGATTGTGCTTTTTTGATAACTGAATTATTTGGAGTAGGATAACCTTCTATTGCTTGTGAGATAGTTACAATTTTAGAGATGATTTTTTTATTGACAGGATTTTTACTCATTTTATATACTCCATATTTAATGTGTATTATATCAAAAATAGTGTTGTTGTAAATAATGTGGGACTCTGATTAACCTAGCTATATGTTTATATTTGATTATTTGAGGTTTATGCCATGAAAAAAATCTGCTAATTCCACCTCTAATACATCAGCAATTTTGACTAGATGTTCAATATTAAAATGTTTATTATTGATACAAAGCTCTGCCATAGATATAGTGCCAACAGCCTTGTGCCCTATGGCAAGTGCTAATTGCATTTGAGATACATTTTTCTCTTTTCTTATTCGTTTAACATTATCACCAATTGTCTTATAAATTTGAAGCACTTTTTCATCAGTGATGGATGTATTCTCTTTCATTGTATACCTATAGTTAAACTAACCATAAGTATATTTTCATTAGAATTTTTCATCAACTAACTATAGTTAGGAAGAAATCACTGAACTGTAGATAGATGATTTCAATAAAAGGAAATAATAAATGAAAAAAATTGTGGGTAGTGCATTGGTAGCAATGGCATTAGCAAGTGGAGTTATGGCAGGTGATATGTATATCAAAGGTGGTGTATATAGCACAGAAGCAGATACGAGTTCTAAACCAAGTACAACAGCGTATGAAGTTGGTTTTGGTGGAAATGGTCATTTTGAGTCAACAGGAAACTTTTTGTTCGGGGGTGAGGTAGATTATGGCTATCAAAGCTTCGAGTTTGCAAGTGGTACTACAAACGATATGTCAACTTATGGCGGTCAGCTTCATCTTGGATACACTTTCATCGATGATTTAGATGTGTTCGGTATTATCGGCTACTATGGTACTTCTATGGATTATACTTTCTCTGATGGCTCAACTGATACTGTTACTGGTGGTGGTATTCGTTATGGTGCAGGTGTTGACTATACAGTTTGGGAGCATTTAAGTGTTGGTGTTGATTATACAACTACTGATTATGACCTAACTGCTGGTGACGGTTCAAGTCTTGGAAAAACGAAGTTTACAAACATCGGTGGTAACATTAAGTTCCGTTTCTAAGCTGTTTTTGTTCTCCTTACTTTCATATATTCTTCACACCGACTTGATTTTTATCTTGTCGGTGCCTAGTGCACTCTATACATTTTGATAATTAAACTTTCTATAAATATATTTGATTGGAATCTTATACTAACTATATCTAGTCATATTTTGCAAATTGCAATATTTTTGACTATAATTTAATTTATAAGTTACAATAGTTTTGATGTAAAATAAAATATTAGGAATAAAAATGCTTAATGTGCAGTGTGCTTACGCAAGAGATATAGATGGAAAGTATGAAGTATTTTCATCTCATTTGAGTGCTGATGAGATAGATTTGGAAGTAGATGAATACTATGCAATTATTGTTGATGCAGAAGCATACAATAATCAAGATGAAGGTGTAGAGTTTCATGCTCCTATTGTAGAGTATCAAAAGAACCGTCTTGGTAACTTTGAATATATCTTTCTTTATGATGATTATCAAAGCTATGCTTATGAATTGGGTGGTTTAGAAGATGAGGAAGATGATTACTGATGTATCTTTTTGTATATGGGACACTTAAAAGTGGATTTCATAATCATCATCTTTTAGAAGATGCGGAGTTTGTATGTGATGCCACTACAAAACATAAATATCCTATGGTTAATGTTGAAGAGTATTTTCCTTATCTCATTGATGCCAAGGGAGATGGGCATTATATAGAGGGAGAGGTTTATAAAGTAAATGTAGAAAAATTGGCGATGCTTGATATACTGGAGGGGTATCCCGAGCTTTATACTCGACACCAAATAGCTGTTAAATCACTTGGCATAGAACTTCAAGCTATCACTTACTTTGTCAATGAAAAAATTGACTACACAAACTTGAAACTATTGAAAAGTTTTGAGCAAAACTAACACAAAGGACTAACAATGCAAACAATCACACTTGAGTATT
>JALULG010000068.1 GCA_027040785.1 bacterium | reverse complement strand
ACAACATTGTAAATAATTTTATTATTTTTTAATATTTTTATTTCCAAATCCGGTTTAATTATTATATTCCCTTTATTGTAATAAATACTATTAATTTCCAATGCTTCATTTTTCTTAATGGAATATTTTTTAGGAGTAATTGAAGAACTGAAATTAATAATTTCTTGATCAGTTACCGAAATAATAATTGGTCTGGACGCCTCCTGTAAAACAGTGGCTCCAATTTCTTTATGAGCGGTAAATTGACGGGGATCAAAAATTACTTTTACTCCACCTTTATAAACACCATTTGGAATATTTGAAGGAACTTTAATTACAAGTTTAACTTTTTCTCGAGATTTTGCCGGAATTTTAATTTCCGTTATTTCATTGTTTGTTTTTTCATCAAAAAAATTGACCCATTCGGCAACTTCACCGAAAGATTTTAAAGAAAAAACGGCTTCTTTATTTTCCGTGTTCAATATCTTTAAATTTTCGTTTATTTGTTGGCCCCTTAATACATTCTCTTTTTTAATCGGACTGGACATTAAGCCGATAGCTGAAACGGGAATGGTTGAAAATAAAAAGAAAAACATTCCTCCAAAAATAAATAAAAAATTAAAAAAAGATTTTGCTTTCATAAATTTACTAAAATTATTTATATTTTATTATAACATCACGAGAGTAAAAAAAAGTCAATAGAAAACGACCTCATAAGAGGCCGTTTTCATTTTCCCGTTTTAATCTATCTTAAGGGCAATTGGGACAAGAACATTCTCTAAAGTTAGCTTCATCAGCTCCCAATGTCATTGTTCCCGTCCAAGTGCTTTGAGTGCTAGGGAATTTAGTTACCAAAATTGAAAAATCCATTTCTTCTGTTTGAGACAAATCTAAAATATCCTCTAAAACCGTCCATTCTTCCGGATAATAATCTTTCCAATCAGCTTCATTGTTTCCCACACGAGCATCGTATTTTACATTATAAACACCGTCTGTGGTTCCAAGTCCCATATCGTCTTGTTTTACCTTCATATAAAGACGGGTATTTCCGATATTTCTAACAGTTGGACGATCAGTAGTACCAAAATCTAAATCACCCGGAATTCTTTTATGAGTATTAAGTTGAACTTCTCCATAATTAACATTTGAAAAGTCAACTTCATAAGCGGTTAAAGGAAGATAAGTGAAATAATTTGAAGCAACATCACTCATACTTCCAAAACTGTCATCAGCAAAAATATCAATTCTGTAATCTCCGGCCGGATCCTCCCATCTTAAACTGGCATCAGCACAATAAACATAAGCGGTTTCTTTCATTAATTCTCCATCAGGATCACAAATTTCATTGTAATCATATAATCCTGTTCCAAGCGGATTTTCATAAAAAGTAGGAAGATTGTTATTATTATTTCTGATTGTATCACAGAAAAGTTCATAACCGTCATCTTTATCAAGTTTGCTTAATTGAATTTCATCTCCCAATTGAGCGCCACAACCGCTTAAACCGTAATCAGGGGTTGAATCTGTTCCACCATTATCTTGATCCGGGTAATTAGGATCTTCCGGATGAAAAGCGATTTCTTCCGGATAATAAACATCGGCATAAACACCATTAACTTGGTCAACGCCATCCGGATCGGTAACAACGACACAAATAGAATAATTTCGTGTCCCGTTCCATACTCCGGGAGCATCAAATTGAGCCCCGTCTGCCGGATCATCATCTGTCCCTTTGAGTTCTGAATAAGGACCATTCATTTCCCATTTTGCCTTAATAATTGGAGGAGTTCCTCCTCCTTGACCGCGAGTTAATTCGGTATCAACCAAACCATCGCCCGCTGCCAAAGCCGGACTGATTGTCCACATAAGCATTGAAAATGCCATTATGGTATAAATAAATTTTTTCATAAAATTATTGACTGGAATCTTTTAAGATCAATAAATTTAATCTTAAAAAATTCACAAATTATAACTGACAGATTTTAATCCCTTTTCGGGCTCGACCTTTATCCCTCCTGTTCTCTGTCTTTTTGCCAAAGAAAAAATCTCCAAACAAATATGCTTAGAGATTTTGAAAAATATAATAAATTTTTAATTTCCAGAATTTTTTTGTATCAAAAATTCCAAAATTTTTTTTTGAATAAATCACTTTTTGAATTTTCCTCCTAATTTTATTCATTATTTTAAAAATTTTTAGTGTTTATATTTTCATAAAAATAAAAGAAAAATGTGTCAATACATTTTTTTTCTTAAAATCTGTGGATAAGTTTT
The DNA here is from genome assembly GCA_027040785.1 of bacterium. Lineage (GTDB taxonomy): Bacteria > Patescibacteriota > Patescibacteriia > JAACEG01 > JAACEG01 > JALULG01. The sequence continues at coordinate 9,497 of JALULG010000068.1, read as the reverse complement.
AAAAGCTAAATATTTTTCTTAAATTCTTCTCCTCTGGCAAATTCATTCTCAAAAAGACCAAAACTGGCGGAAGCGGGAGAAAGCAAAACAATGTCTCCTCGCTGAACTTTTTTTTGAACTTTTTTAAGAGATTCTTGCATATTCTTAACTGTTTGAAAAGAAATCTCTTTTTTAAGCAATTCTTTTTTAAGTTTATCCGAGGCCTTACCGGGAAATAAAAAAACAAATTTAACATATTTCTTTATTTCTTCGCTTAAATCGCCAAAATTCAAATTTTTATCACTGCCTCCGGCAATCAAAACAATGTTTCTATCTTTTCCCAATGTTTTCAAGGCAACAATTGTCGCATCCGGAGTTGTAGCGGTTGTATCGTTATAATATTTAACCCCTTTTTTTTCTTTAACAAATTCAATTCTGTCCGGCAATCCTTTAAAATTTTTCACAGCTTTTCTGATTTTCAAAACCCCTGTTTTTAAAATCATGGCAACGGTAATCGCGTTTAAAACATTGTAAATATTATGTTCTCCCGGAATTTTGATATCTTTTAAGTCCAAAACTTTTTGTTCTTTTCCGTTAAAACGAAAAAATATTTTATTGTTTTTCAGATAAGAACCGTTTTCATCGGGAAAATATTTTAAAGAAACCCAAAATCTTTTTGACGGTGTTTCTTTTCCCATCTGACGAGTATGTTCGTTATCTTTGTTAAATATACTGAAATCATTTTTCTTTTGAAAAAGATAAATATTTTTTTTGGCTGAGATATAATCATTCAAATCTTTATAGCGATTTAAATGATCGGGCATAATATTTGTTACTATGGCAATATGAGGACTTTTCCTAATTTTCTCCAAACCCTCCAAATGCCAAGATGATAATTCCAGAACAACTTTGCTTTTTACTTTATCAATAATATCAAACATTGTTTTAATTCTAATATTGCCACCAAAAACAATATCTTTATCTTTTTCTTTTAAGATCCGATATATCAACATTGTGGTGGTTGATTTTCCTCTTGTGCCGGTAATGGCGATAATTTTATCACTTTTCACCAAATCAAAAAAAACACTCGCTTCATTGAAAATGGGAATATTGTTTTTTTGAGCGATTTTTAAAAATTCAGATTCACGAGGGACACCCGGATTTTGAATAATCAAATCTTGATCTTGAAAATCTTGTTTCCGATGTTCTCCTAAGATAAATTTTATCGGCAAATTCTTTAATTTATCCAAAGATTTTTTCAACTCTTTTTTTGTTTTTAAATCCGTAATCATTACTTTGGCGCCTTTTTTCACCAACCAGCGACTTAATGAGACTCCGCCACCATGCAAGCCAAGCCCCATAACTAAAACTTTTTTATTCTTAAAATTTAACATATTTTCAAAATAAAAATGATAATTTAATTATATCTTATTTATTTAAAAAATAAAAATAACGGAAAAAATTTCCGTTTTATTTGGACAAGGCAATATTTATTTTTTAAACAAAAAGAAAAGTAGATGTTTAATGGATTGGTTTGTTGGTTTTGTGGGGGTGTTTTTTTTGGTGTTGGGATGAGGTGGAACTTAATTGATTGTTGTAATTATAATATCACATTAAAAAACAATGTCAAGTAAAGTTATCCACAGCTTAATTTTTCTTCCCCGCCCCGCTTTTTTTGGTCACATTAAAGCCCATATAATGACCGATCATTAATCTGGTTTGAGCATCAACCGCCGGAATTGAACCAAAAATAATCATACTGTAAGGAAACAATATCCATTGCGCAATCATTATCAAATATTCATAAGCTTTATGATTTTTCGGTTTGGGCGGTAAAATCACCAGTCCCAAAAAAGCGGAAAAAAGTAAACCGATCATTGCCAAATTCATTAAATATTTTAAAATTATCGGCGCATTTTGCGCCAAAACGGTTCCCTGAACATCTTCGCCGGCAATATGCAAAGGCAACCACCCCATTATCAAAATTATCAAAGGAGCGGTTGCCCAAGAATAAGTTCCTTCCAATTGATTCCAAATATACCTTGATTTTTTAAACAAAGAAATTTTCTTATTTCCCCACATATTCCAAACCATATAAGGAAAATTCTCCACTCCATAAGCCCAACGCCTGATTTGCTTATACTGATTAACCAAACTTCCCCAAAAAGTTCCCTCATAAGCGGTATCCATTGAAACGGGAATATACATTGGAACAACTTCATAATCCCCGTTATAATGCACCATTCCTTGCAGACAAATTCGAGAATCTTCCGTAACTATATCTCTTTGCCAAAAACCAACGTCAACCAAAGCTTTAAAACTCATACTGTGAGAAGAAAAAGTAAATAATCTTTCCGGCCGAGCCAAGTCCGTAAAAAGCCAAAAAGTGGTACTGTTATGAACAATCCTAATTAAAGCCGGAGAGTCCCAAATATTATTATTGTAAATCGCCACCGGTTGATAACTGGCTCTTAATCTGTTCGGGTTATTTAAAAAAGTATAAGTCAAATAAGAAAAATATTGAGGGTGGGTCCAAGTATCAACATCAAAGTTGGAAACAATGATGTTTTCGTAGGGAATTCCTTCTTTATCAATAAATTCTTTGGCTTTTTTTCCGGCCCAATGAGAGTTTGACCCTTTACCTGGCAAATCTCCGGGAATATCTTTTTTATGAATATGTATGATTAATTTATAAAATTTATCACCAAATTTTTTCTTAATTTTTTGAGCGTATTTCTCAAAATTATCTTTATCTCTCTCTTCTCCGGTTAAAACAACAATAAATTTATTTAAAGGGTATTTTACTTTAATCAAATGATTAAAAGTTTCTTCCAAAACTTCATAAGGTTCCAAATAAGTCGGTAAAACAAGTAAATGATAAATTTTTTTCCATTCGTCTTTTTTCTCTTTTTCCAATTTTTTTTGCCAATCAATTTTAATGCTTTTGGCGTATTTTCGCCAGGAATAGACCATATAAATTATCATATAGACTATTCGCACCAACCAATAAACATCAAAAACGATGATAAAATAAATCGCCCAAATAGTGTTCACAAAAGACAAAATAACCAAACCGATCAAAGTGGTCCAAACTAAAAATCCGGGAATAATTTCCAAAATTCTATATTTTACTCTATCTGAAATTTTAAACATATTTTTCCACCTTGTTCAAAAAATGAATTGTAAAAAAATCAATTTTATCAACCAAATCTTCACTGATTTTTCTAAATTCATCATTTTGGCGCTTAACTTCTTTTTTTATCCCCTCCAATTCTTGCAAATATTCTTCATTATCGGGAAGAAATTCCATTAAAAAAGAAATTCTCCCGATTAAACTTTGAAAATAATTTGTTCTGAATTTATTTTTTCTTTTTTGATTCAAAATTTCGTTTTCAGCAATATAATCACCTTGATTTATACGAGAATTTTTATTTTTCTGCCATTCATCCATAATGTTTCGTATTTCTAAAATATATTTTTTTGCCAATTCTTTTTTATCAAAATTTTCATTCAATTCTGCCATAATTATTTTTTAAAAAATGAAAAATAAGCTTCAAAAGCCGAATAAACATCAGCTTTGGAAGAAATCTCGTAAGGAGCGTGCATATTAAATAAAGGCACTCCGCAATCAATGGTATCTATATTACGATTTGCCAAAAATTTGGCAATAGTTCCTCCTCCTCCTTCGTCAATTTTTCCCAAACCAGCGCTTTGCCAATCAACATTGTTTTGATTAAAAATATCTCTTATTTGAAAAGTAAACTCGGCGCTTGCCTCACTGGTACTGTATTTCCCGCCCGATCCGGTATGTTTCTCAATTGCCACACCAAACCCCAATCGGGCGGTATTTAACGGATCGTAAACTTGCTGATAATCAGGATCAAAACCGCTGGTTACATCGGCTGATAAGGCCTTTGATAAAGAAAAAACCTCATAAACATCACTTAAACCGGGTTTTTCTTTATACAAACTTAAAATCTTCAAAAGAACATTTTCTAAAAAAGTGGATTTGGCTCCACTAACCCCATCACTGCCGATTTCTTCTTTTTCAGTCAAAAAACAAAGTTCACTGTTTTTTGATTTCTTGTCTTGCAAAATCGCCTCCAAAGAAGTGAAAGCGCAAACCCTGTCGTCTTGTCCATAAGAAGTTATCAATGCCCTATCAAAACCCAAATCGCGAGCTTTGCCAACCGGAACCGCTTGTAATTCAGCACTAAAAAAATCTTCTTCTATAATTCCATATTTGTCGTTTAGGATTTTTAAAATTGCCAATTTAACCTTCTCCTTAACTTTTTCGTTTTTAATTGGTAAACTTCCGATAATTAAATTCAATTCCTCACCCTCAATGGCTTCTCGTAAAGGTTTTCCCATTTGTTTGCTTGCCAAATGAGGCAAAAGATCGGAAATCATAAAAATCGGTTCATCTTCTTTTTCACCTATACTTAAATCGATTTTGTCCCCGTTTTTCAAATAAATCGTTCCATATAAAGCCAAAGGAATGGTTGGCCAATGATATTTTTTAATTCCCCCATAATAATGAGTTTTTAAAAACGCCAAACTTTCTTTTTCATATAAAGGATTTGGCTTAAAATCAAGGCGAGGAGAATCTATATGAGAAACAATCATTCGAAAACCTTTTTTTAACAAATCTTTTTTTAATCTGAATAATAATAAATTCCTTTCTCTGTTTACAAAATATATTTTTGCGCCTTCAAACTTTTTATTTTTTAATAATTTTTTTTCCAAATTTGATTGTTTATCCATAAAATTTTATTTTAATTTTGTTTTAAAACAAGCCACATTTACATCTTATCATTCCCTGAAAAAAAATCAAATAAATATACATAAACAATATTTAAATCACCTCTCCAATACCACGCTGCCCCTGTCGCGCTGAATTACCCCTATGTCATGCTGAACTTGATTCAGCATCTCGGGGAATATAGTAAGACCTAAAATCCCACAAAACTCTGAAATACTTAAAATAACAAAATTCAAAATAAAAAAAATCCGGTGATAAAAATCACCGGAAATGTTCTATATTTGATTTACGATAAAGGCGATATTTCGCCCCTCCTCTTCACCTTTTAGTTTTGCACGACGATGAGAAAAGTATTTAAAATCACCATTCCCATCTTTTACGCAAACAGTGCATTCCTTCAAAAATTCAGAAGGATAAAAAATACTGGAAACGTCCTCTTCAAAATCAAAAATCTGTTTTAATATTGCCCCTCTCAGATCCACTCTCCCCTCCGGAAAGAAATGAGGCAAAATTTTATAGCCCCAATCCCAAAGAGCAGCTTTTTGAAAAACATAACAACAAGGTCCGATTCCCGGACCGATCGCGAAAGTGCTGGGAAAAATATCCACACTTTCGGCAATCGTCAATATTGTCTTTATAACAAGCTTTTCCAAAACTCCCATTCTGCCCGCGTGAATAAGGGCGATATAATTTTCATTCCAAAGATAAACTGGGAAACAATCAGCCGGAGCAAAAGAAAGAAGTATGTTTGGTTCTCTTGTCCAAATAGCGTCCGCCTCCACCACCGAATATCTGGTTTTAGAGCTAACCTCTTCAACTTTTGTTCCATGTCGAACTTTCATAGTAAAAATTCTGGTCTCTTTTACCCCTTTTTTCGCAAGAAATCTTTGCTGATTTTTCATTACGTCATTGGGATACCCAAAAAGATCCGACATATTCCCGTCTTTCTTTTCTGAAAATCCTTTAATAATCATTTCTTATCTCCTTTTTCGCTTTATTGTTAAATGTGCCTGATAAAAAAATAATAAAACAAAAGAAAAAAATGTCAATAAATACTTTGTTTGCTTTTATTTTTTAAATTTTTTTTGCGCTTAATTAGGATTATCACCAAACCCCGTTTTTGATGAATTTTTTTAAATTTCAGCCGAGACGCTGTTAAAAAAATCGCGTCAATTGGTGTATTGATAAGATTTTTTTAACAAGTCGTAGGCGAAATTTAAGGGAATTGGCAAAAATCGGGGTTTGGCGATAATCCTATAATGCATTCTTCCGGATCATATCCCAGGTCATCACACCACCTAATAGTGGAAAAAATAATATTTCCCAGTTCTTTTTTCAGCTCTTCTTCAGTATGCGTTTCTTTGTCTTTTTTGGCATTTCGCTCCCAACGGCATAAATCACCAAAAACCTTTCCCATTCTAACTATTATTTGAGAAAGAGACAATTTTTCATCTCCCCAAATTTGACGAGCCTGAAATAATAATTTTTTAATTTCCATAAAATTAACAAAAATTAATGTTTATCAACGCTTTTATTATAACAAACTTGCGGAATTTTTTAAATAAGGTAAGATAAAAATACTATGAAAGAAAAAATCCCCCCTCAAAATACAGAAGCGGAACAATCATTATTGGGAGCGCTTTTAATAGATAAAAACGGCATAATTAAAGTGGCTGATATTATTAGTGGAGAAGATTTTTACGAAAAAAGACATCAAATTATTTTTGAAACCATTTTAGATCTTTTTGAAAAACAAAGACCGATAGATTTACTTAATGTTTCCAATCGCTTAAAAGAAAAAAAGAAAATAGAAGATGTTGGAGGCAGAAGTTATTTGGTAACCTTAACAAATACCGTTCCTTCGGCAAGTCATATTGTTTCTTACGCCAAAATAGTTGCCAAAAAAGCCACTTTAAGAAGATTGATAGAAGCCAGCAATAAAATTACCGAAAGCGCTTACAATGACGATGAAGAAGCCGATAAAATACTGGACGAAGCGGAGCAAAAATTATTTTCCGTATCTCGTCAACATTTAAAACAAAATTTTATCCCAATAAGAGATGTTTTAGATAAAGCTTTTGACAGAATAGATAATTTGCATAATAATAAAGGAGAATTAAGAGGTATTCCGACCGGTTTTGTTGATTTGGATAAAAAATTGGCCGGATTACAAAAGTCAGATTTAATAATTTTAGCCGCTCGCCCATCTATCGGTAAAACCGCATTGGCTTTAAACATAGCCAGAAATGTAGCCAGCAAAAAAATTCCGGTGGGCATTTTTTCTTTGGAGATGGGAAAAGAGCAATTGGTTGACAGACTTTTATGTTCGGAAGCCGACGTTGATTTATGGAAATTAAGAACCGGAAATTTATCCACCAAAGAAGAAAATAATGATTTTGCGCGAATCAGTTATGCTATGGGCGCCTTGGCCGAAATGGATATTTTCATTGACGATTCCGGAACGGTTAATATTATGGAATTAAGAACCAAGGCCAGAAGATTAAAATTGGAAAATGATTTGGGCTTGATTATCATTGATTATTTGCAATTAATGGAAGGAAGGCGTCAAGATAACAGAGCCCAAGAAATTGCGGAAATTTCCAGAGCGTTAAAAGGGCTGGCAAAAGAGTTGGATATTCCGGTTTTGGCATTGGCCCAACTTTCACGTATGGTTGAGAGCAGACAACCGCCAATTCCAAAATTGGCTGATTTAAGAGAATCGGGCTCTATTGAACAAGACGCTGACGTGGTTATGTTTATTTATCGTGAAGATTATTATAAAAAAGACAGTAGCAGACCGAATATTGCCGAAATTCACATTGCCAAACACAGGAACGGTCCGACCGGAGTTGTAGAATTATTTTTTCAAGCAAATAGAGCGACTTTTAAAAATCTGGAAAAAACCACAAATGAAGAACCGTTTTAATTAAAATAATTATTATTTAAACAAAAAATTATGTTTGACAAATTTAAACAATTACGCGAAATGCAAAAACAAGCCAAAGAGGTTCAAAAAGTTTTGGCTGAAGAAATTATCACCGCCCGTCGAGGTGATGTTGAAATAAAAATCAATGGAAATTTGGAAGTTCAATCAATTAAAATTGAAGAAATAAACGACAAACACGAATTAGAAAAAGATATTAAAAAAGCCATGAACGACGCTATCAAAAGCGCTCAGAAAATAATGGCTAAAAAAATGATGGGAAGTGGAATGAATATTCCGGGTTTAAATTGATATAAGATAACAAAAAATTTCGTGTAAATTATTGTTGTTTTAGATTTTCTCCAAGTATTTGACATTATTTCAGGGAGCTGAATTTTCCCTGTTATTTTGGGTTTGTTTCAGTATCTCATTTCTTTATGTCACCTTGAATCTTGTACTGAATTTATTCAGTATTATTTCAGGGTCTCGTGTTAGCCATATGTCATACTGAACATTTCAGAATCTCGTTATACCCCTTGTCGTTCTGAATTTAGTTCAGAACCTCGTTAATTTTTAAGATTTACTCTGTTTTCCGAAATGCTGAATCAATACTGAAATAAATTCAGCACAGGATTCAGCATGACATGGGAATGATTTATCATGACATAAATTTTCATATTATTTTATTCTTTGCTTTTTAAATATGCTTCCGGAACCAATTAAAAATTTAATTAAACATTTTAACGATCTTCCCGGAATCGGAACAAAAACTTCTCAAAAATTTATTTTTTATTTACTGCAAAAAAGCCCCCGGGAATTGGAAAATTTCGCTCAGGCAATTTTAGATTTAAAATCAAAATTAACGGTTTGTGAAAAATGTTATAATTTTTCAGAAAATCAATTTTGTGAAATTTGTAATGATAAAAACAGAAACCAAAAAATTATTTGCGTAATAGAAAATCCTCGTAATATTGAAGTAATTGAAGCAACAAAAAAATTTAACGGGGTTTATCATATTTTAGGTGGTCTGATAGACAATCTAAACGGAATTACTCCCGATAAATTAAACATTTCTCAATTAATAAACAGAATAAAAAAAGAAAATCCGGAAGAAATAATATTAGCTTTTAATTCCAATATTTCCGGAGAAGAAACAACTCTTTATCTTAAAAAAATCCTTTCAGATTTTGATGTTAAAATCACTCGTTTAGGTAGAGGTTTGCCAATGGATGCGGACCTGGAATATGCCGATGAAATAACTTTGGCAAATGCTCTGGAATATAGAAATAAAATATCGCCGGAATAACCGACGATTTTTTTTATTTTTTTACAAAAACTTCTTCAAAAGATTTCCCTCCCAAATAAGCTCCCCCCTCTTTTCCTTCTCTATCCATAATAGACCAAAATAATTCCTGAATTAAATTTGGTTTGGTTTTCACCAAAAGAAAAGCTCCTTTTCCGGAGCTGAAAGAATATTTTCTGGCATGTAAGACAGTCCCCCTGGTCATCTCTCCGCTTTTTTTCTGAAAAAGACAAATTATTTTTTCAGATTCCAATAATTTACTTTCCCCTTTTATCGGAAATTCGGAAACAGGACAAAAAATTACCCAATGCGAACCATTTAAAAGCCCTTGAAAGATAATAGTATACCCTTCGGGAATCTCTACTAGAATTCTTTGATTTTTCATTTTAACCCCCCTTTTTTTTGGGTTAATAAATTTAAAAAGTGCTTATAATAAGATTTTATTATAAGAATATCAAACAGAGAATAAAAAATCAAATTAAATCAATTTTAATCTATATTTTAATCTATATTATAATATAGATTATAAT
>JALULG010000067.1 GCA_027040785.1 bacterium | reverse complement strand
GGGACTGGGATATTTACGCTTCTAAAAAATAACCAAACAATATCTCTTGCAATAAAATAATAAATAATTATAATTTAAAATAATTTTGTATTAAAAAATTTCAATAATTTTATGCCAAAAAAAGATAAACAAAAATACGGTGCCGATCAAATTACCGTTTTAGAAGGATTGGATCCGGTTAGAAAAAGACCCGGAATGTATATCGGTAACACCTCTACGGAAGGTTTACATCATATGATTTGGGAAGTGGTTGATAACGCCATTGACGAAGCAATGGCCGGTTATTGCGATCATACCATAGTTGAATTATTGCCTGATAATCTGGTAAAAGTTAGTGATAATGGTCGCGGTATTCCGGTCGATATTCATAAACAAACCAAAAAATCCGCTTTGGAAACCGTTATGACCACTCTCCATGCCGGTGGAAAATTTGACGGGGAAGGGTATAAAGTTTCCGGAGGTTTGCACGGAGTCGGAGTTTCGGTTGTAAACGCTTTATCAACTTACACCAAAGCGGAAGTAAAAAGAGATGGAAAAATCTGGGCACAAGAATATAAAAAAGGGAAAGCTCTCGGTAAAGTCAAAGTAATTGGAAAAACCAAAGAAACGGGGACAAGCATCACTTTTCAAGCTGATCCAGAAATTTTTGATACATTGGAATTCAAATGGGAAAAAATAATAAAACATTTAAGACAACAAGCCTATTTAACCAAAGGTATTCGCATTACCATTTTGGACAACCGAGACAAAGAAAATCCCAATGCTTACGAATTTTATTTTGAGGGAGGAATCGCTTCTTATGTAAAACATTTAAATCAGAAAAAAAATGTTAAACACGATACCATCTTTTATGTAGAAAAAGAAAAAGATGATGTTAATGTGGAAATCGCTCTCCAATATAATGATGATTTTCAAGAAGAGGTTTTTACTTTTGCCAATAATATTCATACCATTGAAGGAGGGTCTCATTTGGCGGGCTTTAAAACAGCCCTTACCAGAACTCTCAACAGTTATGCGCGTAAAAAAAATATTCTAAAAGAAAAAGATCAAAATTTAACCGGAGAAGATATTCGCGAAGGTTTGACAGCCGTTGTTAGTGTCAAGGTCAGAGAACCTCAATTTGAAGGACAAACAAAAGCCAAATTGGGTAATGCCGAAGTAAGAACGATTACCGATAATGTTTTTTCAAAATATTTTGAAATATTTTTAGAAGAACACCCCAAAGAAGCGGAAGCGATAATCGGAAAATGTATTATTGCATCACGAGCTCGTTTGGCGGCCAGAGCGGCCAGAGATTCCGTTCTCCGAAAAGGAGCTTTGGACGGCTTAACTTTGCCGGGAAAATTGGCGGATTGTTCTTCTCGCAAAGCGGAACTTTCCGAATTGTTCATAGTTGAGGGAGATTCTGCCGGCGGTAGTGCCAAACAAGGACGCGACAGAGAAAGACAGGCCATCTTACCGTTAAGAGGAAAAATATTAAATGTGGAAAGGGCCAGATTGGATAAAATTTTAACAAACAATGAATTGAAAAATATCGTTATCGCTCTTGGAACAAATATCGGTGATCAAATGGACATAGAAAAATTAAGATATCATAAAATCGTCATTATGACAGATGCCGATGTTGACGGCGCTCATATCAGAACTTTATTGTTAACCTTTTTTTACAGATACTTAAAACCGATTATTACAAACGGATATCTTTACATCGCTCAACCACCTTTATACAAAATTCAAATGGGCAAAAAATTCAAATACGCTTTTAACGAAGAAGCGAAAAATAAAATACTTAAAGAATTTGAGGACGAAAAAAGAAAAAGCGGGAAAACCGTTGAGAAAAAAGAAAGCGAAGAAGGTCAAGAAAAAATCAGTGGAATCAATATTCAAAGATATAAAGGTTTGGGAGAAATGAATCCAGAACAACTTTGGGAAACAACAATGAACCCTGAAACAAGATTAATGAAAAGAGTTAGTATAGAAAACGCCGAAGAAGCCAATGAAATTTTTGACGCTTTAATGGGTTCCGATGTCTTACCGAGAAAACATTTTATTCAATCTCAAGCAAAATACGTTAAAAACTTGGATGTTTAATTTTCACAATATCTCTATTGAATGTTAAAATTTAAAAAAATTTTTTCAAATAAAAGACGGGATTGTAAAATCCCGTTTTGCTTTACCAAACTTCCGGATTTGCCGTTTTTAAAAAACGGACAACAATCCCTTTTGGAGATATTTTAATCTCCATCGGGTCTCCGGCAATTTTCCAGACCGATTTTATTTCTTTATACTCATAAATGAAATGATGAGTAAAAAAATCATAGGGAATAAGAATATCAGTTAATTCCCCGGGCTGTTGGAAAAAAGCCGGATTTAATAAAATCACGTCTCTCATTGACAAAAAAATTCTTTGGGTATTAAAGACTGTTCCCCCAAAAGAATCAATTGTCCGAACGTTTAAATCAAAGCTGATTCCATTTCGGTTGATCCCTACCCGATTGCCTAAATGGAAAAGAGGGAAAGAATCAACTTCTTGGGCTTCAAATTTTTTGTGATCACCGCGAACATAAGTGATTACATATAATTTTGAAGACACCTTGTCAATCCGCAAAATTATTCCGGAATGATGGAATTTTTTCCAAAGAAACTTTTCCGCCGGCGGAACAGGATCATAACTCTCCGGGAGTTCCCCCTTGTAAATCGCCCAAGACATTAAATACCAAGGAAATTTTTCCAGGGTTTCCGGATCATAAGAATTTGCTAATGTATAAGGTGCTTTACCAACACCACTACCGAGCAGACCCGGCTGACGCCTAACAATATGCCAACTGCTGAACCATATCCAACGACCTTCCGGAGAAACGATTTTTTTCATCTCCTTTCCTTCAGGGACAATAATATCCTCTAAAAACAAATCCGGATTAGCCCCGTGATACTCTCTTCCTCTGGCACAACGTTGACAAACCAGAAACAGAGAAATCAAAATAACAAAAATCAGCCAAAAACGATTAATGTAATAACAATTTCTTTTCATAATATTTCTCCTTTTATATATTTAAGGTGCGTTTATTTATTTAATCTATCATAGCCAAAAATAGCTTTTTGTCAATCTTTATAGTATAATTTAATAAAACTATCGCCAATCTCGTTTTTGATAAATTTTTTTAATAAAACGCAGACGAAATTTAAAAAATTGACGAAAATCTGAATTTAACGATAATTCTTTAATATATATGAAATTATTAATGATAACCAGAAAAGTTGATCAAGATGACGGCTTAGCCGGCTTTACTTATAATTGGATAAAAAAAATCGGTTCAAAAATTGACAGGCTAACTGTTATCTGCTTGGAAAAAGGAAATACAAAAAACATAGGTGATAATATCAAAATTTTCAGTGTTAGAAAAAACAAAAACAAAAAGCAAAATATTGTTTTTCGCAAAATAAAAGATTTTTTTGTTTTTCAAAAACTTCTTTGGCAAAACATTAAAAATATTGACGGAATTTTTTGTCATATGAATCCGGAATATACAATCGTCTCCTGGCCTTTGGCAAAAATTTTTCATAAAAAAATTATCAGTTGGTACGCCCACAAGCAAATCAGTTTTCGTTTAAAACTTTTGGAAAAAATGGCTGATAAAATTTTAAGCCCGTCTCAAAAAAGCTTTCGTTTAAAAACAAAAAAATTAATAATTACCGGACACGGAATAGATATTGAAAAATTCAAACCGGGAACAAAAACGGAAAATGAAAAATTTACCATTATTTCCGTAGGCAGAATCTCACCCACCAAAGACATAGAAACTTTAATCAAGGCGATTGATCTTATTGTTAAGAAAAAAAAGATTAAAGATATTATAGTGGAAATAATCGGGTCCCCGGGCTTAAAAAATCATCAAAAATATTTTGAC
>JALULG010000066.1 GCA_027040785.1 bacterium | reverse complement strand
AATAAAAATTAAAGAAAAAATTAAAAGAGAATTATTAAAAATAAAGAAAAAATTTGATTTGTTTATCATTACGTCAAATTCCGAAAAAGTGGTTGAAATTGTTTTAAAAAAGAATAAAATGACAAATACTTTTAAAGATGTTTTCGGAATTGAAACAGATAAGTCAAAATCTAAAAAAATTAAATTATTATTTAAAAAATATAACTTGAAAAAAGAGAATTCCGTTTTTATTACCGATACTTTAGGGGATATTGTGGAAACGAAAAAAATCGGTATTGATATAATTGCCGTTGATTTTGGTTTTCATAAGAAAAGCAGATTGAAAGTCGGAAAACCAAAGAAAATTGTTTCTCGATTTCAAGATATTTTGCCGACAATATGTCAAATAAAAAATGGAGAATTAGAAAAAAAATCAATAAAGATTTAATAAAAAAATTTCCGGAAATTAACCCCATAATATTACAACTTTTATTTAATAGAGGAATGATTGAGCAGAAAGATATAGAAGAGTTTTTGTTGCCCGGTTATGAATTTTTAGAGAACCCTTTTTTATTTAAAGATATTAAAAAGGCGATAAAATTGGTAAAGGAAACAATTAACAGAAAAGAAAAAATCGCCATTTACGGCGATTATGACGCCGATGGCGTTACTTCTTCGGCTGTTTTAGCTTCTTTTTTCAAGGACATAAAGGTTGATTTTGAAATTTATATTCCGGATAGAGAAAAAGAGGGGTATGGATTAAACGAGAAAGCGATTAAATATTTGGCAAAAAAGGGGGTTAAATTGATTATTACGGTTGATTGCGGGATAAGTGGCGCCAAGGAGGTTGAAATGGCGAAAAAAATGGGCATAAAAACCATTATAACCGATCACCATGAGGCGTCCGGTCCTTTGCCAAAATGTCCGATTATAAATCCAAAAGTTGATGATAATTATCCTTTTAGAGATTTGGCCGGAGTTGGGGTGGCTTTTAAATTTGTCCAAGCTCTTTTAAGAAGCGGTTCAAAAGATATTAATGAAAGAAAAATAGAAGCTTTTGAAAAATGGCTTTTAGATTTGGTGGCTGTGGGAACTATTGCCGATTGTATGCCTTTGGTTTCAGAGAATAGAATTTTAGTAAAATATGGTTTAATAGTTTTAAATAAAACCAGACGAAGGGGCTTGAAAATCTTAATGGAAAAAATCGGTCTGAATTTGGGAGAAATCAATAGTCGGGATATATCTTACAGGGTGGCGCCCAGAATAAACGCTGCCGGCAGAATGAGGCATGCAAATTTGGCTTATGATTTGTTGATGTCCAATTCTACAAAAAAATCAATTGAACGGAGCGAAAGGTTGATTGAAGCTAATTTGGAGAGGCAAAAAATCACTGAAAAAATAACAAAGAGAATTTTAACGGAGATTGGCGAAAAAGCATCTCAAAAAGTTATTTTTTCTTTTCAAAAAGATTGTCCGGTGGGAATCTTAGGGCTTATTGCGGGTAGGGTTAGTGATATTTATAATAGACCTTGTTTTGTTTTAACAGAAAAAGATGGAGAAATTATCGGTTCCGGTCGAAGTATTGAGGGGTTTGATGTAATGGAAGGTTTACAATCAATGGATGATTTGTTTTCTCATTATGGCGGTCATAAAGGAGCTTGCGGTTTAAGTTTGAAAAAAAGAGAATTTTTGGAAAAATTTAAGGAAAGATTTTTAAATTTTGCCAATCAAAAATTAAAAGAAAGTGATTTGGTTTCTGTTTTAAAAGTTGATGCTGAAATTTATTTGAATGATATTGATTGGGGTTTATTTGATGAATTGCAAAAATTTTCTCCTTTTGGGGAGAAAAATTCCAAACCGATATTTTTAACAAGAAATTTAAAAGTTTTTTCCAGTAGAGAGGTTGGACAAAAAGGAAAACACTTAAAAATTTTTGTTAATGAGTTATTGCCAGATTCCAGCTGTTCAAAAGACTGTATTGGTTTTGGTTTAGGGGAAGAATGGAAAGATAAATTAAAATCCGGAGATAAGATAGATTTGATTTATGAAATAGATGAAAATCGTTGGAACGGAAACAGGGAAATTCAATTAAAAGTGATTGATTTAAGAAAAATATAAAAATTAAAATTATGTCAAAAATCATTGTTTACACCGATGGAGGCGCCAGAGGAAATCCCGGGCCGGCCGGAATAGGAGTTGTGATAAAAGGAGAAGGGCTTGATAAAAAATATGGAGAATATATTGGAGAAACAACCAATAATGAAGCTGAATATCAAGCTTTGATATTTGCTTTAAAAAAAACAAAAAGCTTGATCGGTAAAAAAAACGCCAAGCAAGCCGAATTGGAATGTTTTTTAGACAGTGAATTGGTGGTGAAACAATTAAATCATCAGTATAAGATTGAAAAAGAAAAAAAAAAAAAATTTTTTATTCAAATTTGGAATTTAATGTTAGATTATAAAAAGGTGGTTTTTTCTCATATCCTCAGAGAAGAAAATAAAGAGGCCGATAAAATGGTAAATTTGGCTTTGGATAAAAAATTATCCCAAAGAGGCCTTTTTTAATTCTTCAATAATCTCATCTATTTCACCGTCCATTATTTTGTTTAAATTATGCCAGTTTTTATGAATACGATGATCCGTTACTCTGTCTTGAGGAAAATTATATGTTCTGATTTTTTCGCTTCTGTCGCCGGAACCGATTTGGTTTTTTCTTTCCGCGCTTAATTCTTTTTGTCTTTTTTCTTCTTCATAAGCCAATATTCTGGAACGCATTATTTGCATGGCTCTTTCTTTGTTTTGCAGTTGTGATCTTTCATCTTGACAAGAAACAACAATTCCGGTTGGTAGATGAGTTAATCTGACGGCCGAATAGGTTGTATTAACTCCTTGTCCTCCTTTTCCGGAAGAACAAAAAGTATCTATACGTAAATCTTTCGGATCCAACGAAATATCAATTTCTTCGGCCTCCGGTAAAACCGCCACCGTAACGGCTGAAGTATGAATACGTCCGCTTTTTTCCGTTTCGGGAACCCTTTGAACTCTGTGGGTTCCTCTTTCAAATTTTAAATCTCCAAAAACGTTTTCGCCTTTGATTTGAAAAATAACTTCTTTTAAACCCCCGATACCAATTGGAGAAGAACTGAGAATTTTTATTTTCCAGCCCCTTTTTTCAGCAAATTTTGAATACATTCTAAATAAATCATTAACAAAAAGAGCTGATTCATCGCCACCGGTTCCGGCTCTGATTTCCATAATAATATCTTTTTTATCAAAGGGGTCTTTTGGTTTTAAGGCGATTTTTAATTCTTCTTCCGTTTTTATTTTTTTTTCTTTTAATGATTTTAATTCTTCTTTCGCCAAATCAATTAAATCGTTATTTTTATCTTCTATTATTTTTTTTGCTTCCGATATATCTTTTTCTATTTTTTCTTTTTTCTTGATTAGTTCGTAAATTTCTTTTAATTCATTAAATTTTTGAACTGTGTTAAGATATTTTTTTTGATCATTGACAAGATTGGGATCTTGAAGTTCCTTTTCCAATTTTTCATATTCTTTTTTAATTTCTTGAATTTTGTCAGACATATAAGATATTTAAACACAAAAAGTCGTAAAGGTCAATTTGAGATTAAATTAAAAAAAGTTATTTAACATAACTTTTTTTAATTTCAATGATATTGTTGGGATATTTATTTTTCTTCTTTTTCGCTTTTCTTTTGGGCTCTAACCGCTCTTTTTGCTTTTTTTCCTTTTCTGGTTTTGGCGATTTCATTTTTAATTTCCATTCTCTTTTTAAATTTATTTACATTACCGGCTGTGTCAACTAATTTTTGTTTTCCTGTATAAGCCGGATGACATTGAGAACAAATTTCAGTTTTTAATTCCTCTTTTGTGGAACCAACCGTAAAAATTGCTCCGCAAGAACAAGTGATTGTCGCATTTTCGTAATATTGTGGGTGGATATTTTTTTTCATATATGT
>JALULG010000065.1 GCA_027040785.1 bacterium | reverse complement strand
TCCTTTTTCATTGATTAACGCAAAAAAAATATGCTCCGGATATATTTTATCAGAGTTTGTTTTTATAGCCATTTCGTTGGCTTTCAAAAGAATTTTTTTGTAATTTTTGGTAAACTTGTTATTAAAAGACATATTTTCAAGAGCCAATCATATTTCTTAAAGCCTTAATTCTTTCTTCTATCGGCGGATGAGTGGAAAACATTTTAGCAAAAAATTTTTTCTTTGTTCCAAAAGGAGAAGCGATGTATAAATGGGCGATAGCCGTATTGGCTCTTTCCATTTTTATGTCATCCATAGCTATTTTTTCCAAAGCGCGAGCCAGTCCTTCCGGGTAGCGAGTTAACAATGCTGAATCCGCGTCAGCTAAAAATTCTCTTTTTCGAGAAATTGCCAATTTTATCAATTGAGCGATAAAAGGAGAAAGAATGATAAAAAATATTCCTATTAAAAATATTATTCCGCTCAATTTCTCGTTTCGGCGAGTTCTGGTGTGCAGGGCTATATCGGCGATCAAAGAAATCGTTCCAACCAAAACAATAACAATGGTCATTAGGCGGATATCATAATTTTTGATATGAGAAAGTTCATGTCCAATTACCCCTTCCAACTCCTCGTTTTCCAATTTTTTAATAGCTCCTTTAGTGATCGCTATTGAAGCATGTTCAGGATCTCTACCGGTGGCAAAAGCGTTAATGGCATTATCATCTATTATATAAACTTTTGGCGTCGGCAATCCGGCGGTAATGGCTAAATTTTCAACCATTCTGTAAACATAAGGATTTTCTTCTTTATTAATTTCTTTTGCGCCGGCGGCAGCTAAAGCGATTTGGTCTCCTTTATAATATCCGCTTAATGACATTAAAACAGATATAATTAAAGCAATTACTATTCCCAAGTAACCGGTTTGGTAAATTTGACCGAAAAACCAACCTAAAATCAAAACTAAAATTGTGAAAACAATTATTAAAACAACCGTTTTTCTTTTATTTGCATCTATTTGCGAATACATAATTTTTAAAATTTAACACTTGGAACTTCTTTTTCTTTTTCGTCTTCAATTTCAAAAAAATCAAATTTATGAAAATTTAATTGATTAGCAATTAAATTGGTTGGAAAAGTTTCCAATTTTGTATTGAAATCTCGAACATTTCCATTATAAAATCTGCGCGCTGCCTGAATTTTATTTTCCGTATCTGACAATTCATCTTGTAATTTGGCGAAATTTTCACTGGCTTTTAAATCCGGATAATTTTCCGCAACCGCAAATAATGATTTTAAGGTATTGGATAAAGCGTTTTCAGCTTTCCCTTTTTCTTCCGGTGATGTTGCTTGCATTGCTTGAGCCCTGGCTTTGGTTACCTTTTCAAAAAGTTCTCTTTCGTGAGTGGCATAACCTTTAACGGTTTCAATTAAATTGGGAATTAAATCGTGCCGTCTTTTTAATTGAACTTCAATATCGGCCCAAGCTTCTTTGGTTCTGTTTTTAAGTTTGATTAGACCGTTATAGACTGCAATCAACCAAAAGATAAAAATTAGAATAACCCCTAAAATAATCCAATTTGTAAGACTCATAATTTTAAAATTTAATAATTAAAGTGATATTATTATATAATTTTTATAGAAAAAAGTCAAAAATCTTGATTTTTTATGTTGCTTGTAAAAACTAGGTAATTCATTTCAGTATTATTTCAGCATCTCATTTTTCCCATGTCATGCTGAATTTATTTCAGCATCTCATTTTTCCCATGTCATGCTGAACCTCCTCTTGTCATCCTGAACTTGTTTCAGGATCTCGAGGGGAAGAGAGTAAACCTAAAATCAACGAGATTCTGAAACAAGTTCAGAATGACATATGTTTACGCGAAATCCTGAAATACCCAGAATGACATTAGTTTTCCCATGTCATGCTGAATTCGGTTCAGCATCTCGGGGAAGAGAGTAAACCTAAAATCAACGAGATTCTGAAATGTTCAGAATGATAGAGGTTTTAGCATGAGATTCTGAAATGTTCAGGATGACAGAGAGGAAACGAGATACTGAAATAAATTTAGCATGAAGTGAATTTCCTCGTTAAAAATAGGAAGATTTGAAATATTTTTTTATTTTTTAAAATGTGTTATAATTATTTAAAAGTTTTTTATAAATAATTTTTTTTCTATGGGTTTATTTTTTTTTTTATATAATTATGTGGGGATAAATTTAGGGTCTTCAAGTATTAAGTTGGTAGAATTGGAAGATGATAAAGGGGTGCCGAAATTGGTTACTTACGGTTTTACCGAACAATCGGTTGATATTGTTAAAGACGATTCTGAATCAGCCAAAAATGAAATCGTTAAAATATTAAAAAAACTTACCAAAGAATCCGGAGTAACAACAAGTAAAGCGATAACCGCTTTGCCGACTTTTTCCGTTTTTTCTTCGGTTATCAGTTTGCCTCAAATGAGCAAAAAAGATCTTATGTCAGCGGTAAAATGGGAAGCGAAGAAGATAATTCCTATGCCGATTGAGGAGATTATTTTGGATTGGTATGTTTTGGGAGATGAACCTAAAGATGATTTTTCCAGCAAATTTAAAAATATTTTTAGTAAGAAGAAAATAGGTGGGGAAAATCTTTCTCAAAAACAGGAACCGTCAAAAAATATTGATCAAAATCAAAACAAAAAAGTTTTGGAAGAAGGAACCGCTTGTACCAATGATATTAAAATTCTTTTAACGGGCGCGCCAAAAAATTTAATCGTTAAATATATTGATATTTTTCAAAAAGCCGGTTTTAATTTGTTAAGTTTGGAAACGGAAATTTTCGCTTTGATCAGATCTTTGGTAGGTAATGACAAGTCAACTTTGATGGTTGTGGATATCGGCGCAATGTCAACCAATATTTCTTTGGTGCAAAACGGAATTGCCATTGTTAATAGAGGAATCGGTTTGGGAGGGAAAAGCATTAGCGAAGAAATAAGTCATAATTTAGATGTTTCTTTTGAGCGCGCTGAACAATTTAAATTTGATGTGGGAATGAATAGCGGTGAAGGGTCTGAGAGTTCGGTTTTTAAAACAGTGGAAAAGACGATTACCCCGATAGTTGATGAAATAAAATATACGATTGATTTTTTCAAGAATCAATTAAGTTGTTTAGATGGCGGTAAAGAAGAAAAAATTGAAAAAATTATTTTAACCGGCGGTGGCGCTTTATTGAATTATTTACCGGAATATTTACAATCACAATTGGGAAGAAAGGTTTATGTCGGAGACCCTTGGGCGAGAGTTATCTATCCGCAAGATTTAAAACCGGTTTTTCAAGAAATCGGTCCCAAATTATCCGTTCCGGTCGGTTTGGCAATGAGAGAAATAATTTCTTAATAACAATTGCCTGAATTTTATGAATATTAATTTATTACCTTCCAATTTAAGAGGCAAAGAAAAAGAAGAAAAAAGAAAAAAACATTTTTCAAGAGAAGTAAAATTAACCGTTCCCAAAGAAAAACCAAAAACTGAAGAGTCTTTAAAAAAGAAAGGATCTTTTTTATCCGGTTTTTTTGATTTTTTATTTTTTTCCAAAAAGGAAGATAATAAAGAGCGTAAAGTATTAAAAGAAAAAAGTAATAAAAATAATATTGACCTAGAATTGGAAGCTCAAAAAAAAAGGGAGAATTTAAAAAAACTTTTTAAAGAAGAACAAAAACGGACAAAAGAGAAACCATTATACAAACCTTTTTCTACAAATATTAAAGATAAAAACATTCAAAACAAGGGAGAAGAAGAAACAAAAGAAAGTGATAATATTGATAAAAAAAATGTTATTAAAAAAAACAAAGACGAATTGACTGAATCAAAAAAAACAAAATCTGAAAAAAACAATCTTAAATTCAAGTCATTGTTTTCTTTTAAAAAAACCGTTTTTTCGGAAAATGAAAAAAGTAAAAAAAATATTTTAGAAAAAAATCATTTAAATGATAATTTGAACAATACAAAGA
>JALULG010000064.1 GCA_027040785.1 bacterium | reverse complement strand
ATTACAAACTATAACATCGGCCTGTTTTTTTAATAATAAATTTTTTATTTTTTTAGTCAAATCATAAGTTCTCATTTCCGGTTTTTTATCGTAACGATCAACGTTTGGTGATTTTAAAAAAAATCTTTTTTCTCCGGCTACGGAATAATCATAACCGCCGTTCAAAAAATAAGTTACATGAGCGTATTTTTCCGTTTCAGCCATATAAACTTGATGAAAGTCTTTCAAAGCCATTGGCAAAGTTCCTTTTAAATTTTTACTTGGAAAAGCGCTAATAACATTATTCAAATCAGAACCAAAATCAGTCATTGTTACGAAAAAAAGGTTTTCTAAAAACTTTTTTCGTTTAAAACATTTACATTCTTTTTCAACAAAAGCCTTGGTTAATTGTCTACCTCTATCAGATCTTAAATTAAAAAAAATAACAGCGTCATTGTTTTTTATTAAAGATTTTTGCCGATTTCCATTTAAGATAATATTCGGTTTAATAAATTCATCGGTTTCCCCTTTTTGATAACTGGAAATAATAGCATCAATCGGATTATTAAAAACTCGCCCCTCCCCTTCGGTCATCGCTTCATAAGCGATTTTTGTTCTTTCCCATTTCTTTTTTCTATCCATTGCGTAAAATCTTCCCATTAAAGTGGAAATTGACTGCCCTTTTCTTAAATAAAAATTAATATTTTTCAATAATTTTATACCAAGATGTTGATGAGAATCTCGTCCATCAGTAAAAAGATGCAGATAAGTCGGCACTTTTTTTAAATAAGTCAGAGTTAATAAAGCCACTAAATGATCAGGATTTGCATGGGCGCTTTCATTACTGGACAATAAACCCAAAAGATGTAATCGGGAATTATTTTTTTTAACATGAGCTATCGCTTTTCTAAAAGCTTTATTTTTAAAGAAAGTTCCGTCACTAATACTTTTAGCAATATAAACCGAATCTTGTTCCACTATTCTGCCTGCCCCGATATTCATATGACCGGCTTCTGAATTACCATCTTGATTATCAGGCAAACCAACACAAAAACCGTGAGCGCAAAGCTCGGTATAAGGATATTTTTCTTTCAAGTAATTATAAACAGGGGTTTTAGCCAAAGTAATTGCATTTCCCCTGTTTGGTTTATCAATTCCCCAACCGTCTAAAATTATCAAAACCAATGGTAGTTTGTCTTTAAACATATCAAATATTTTCTTCAATTTCCAATAAACGATTATATTTAGCCACTCTTTCCCCTCTGTTTGGGGCGCCCGATTTAATATAATCAGCTCCGCAAGCAACCGCCAAGTCGGCAATAAAATCATCATTGGTTTCCCCGCTACGATGAGAAACGACAATTTTATAGTTATTATTTTGAGCTAACTTAATACATTCAGCGGTTTCCGTTAGAGTTCCGACTTGGTTGGGCTTAATCAAAATCGCATTAGCCACTTTATTTTTTATTCCTTTTTCAAGTCTTTTTTTGTTTGTTACGAACAAATCGTCCCCTATTAATATTAAGTCTTTTCCCAAAACTTTTGTCAATTCTTTCCAACCATCCCAATCGTCTTCCGCCAAACCGTCTTCAATGGCTACAAAAGGGTATTGCCTAAACCACTCATGATAAAGCCCCACTAAAGTGGAATTGGAAAATACCGCTCTATCTAAACGAAAAATATATTTTTTTTCATTTTTATCATATAAAACCGAAGAGCCGACGTCCATCCCCAAGCCAAGATCTTTACCGGGATGATAACCCATTCTGATTGTTGCCGCCACAATCATATCAAGAGCTTGAATACTGGAATAAATATCCGGAGCATAACCACCTTCATTACCAACATCGGTATCTAAACCTCTTTCTTTTAAAACCCTGCCTAATTCATGAAAAATTTCCGAACCTATCCTTAATTGCTTTTGAAAAATTTTTTCTTTTTTGCTTTTTTTCTTAAAAGGAATAATCCAAAATTCCTGAAAATCAAGATTTGTATCAGCGTGTTTACCACCATTAAAAATATTGAATAAAGGTGTTGGGATATTATAAGAATTTTGAAATTGAAAAGTTTTCTTTAAATATTCAAACAATTCTTCTTTTTTCGCCAAAGAAGCCAAACGGGCAATTGCCAAGGAAACTCCTAAAATTGCATTGGCGCCCAGTCTTTTTTTATTCTTGCTTCCATCTAATTTAATCATTCTTCTATCTATTTCTTCTTGTTTTCTAATATCAAATCCTTTTAAAGAACGATTAATATTAACATTAACATTTTTTATCGCTTTTAAAACGCCCATTCCCAAATATCTTTTTCCTCCATCTCTTAATTCTCTGGCTTCATGCACTCCGGTTGAAGCTCCGGAAGGAACACTCGCTTTTGCGCTTAAACCGCTTTCGGTTATAACCTTAACTTCAAGCGTTGGATTTCCGCGAGAATCCAAAATCTCCCTGGCAAGAATTTTCTTTATTTTAAATTTTGACATATAATTGATAAATTAAATTACTTTTTTAATCTTTTCTTAATTTTGTCAACCAAACTTTTTGGCGAACACTCATGTTTTAATAAATAATCACAAGCTCCGCTTTTTAAAACTTCCCTTTTATCATCTAAAGTGCACAAAGTTGTAAAAGCCATTACCGGAATATTTTTTGTTTCCGGATTGTTTTTCATTTTTTTCATAACATTAAATATATCACTACCCGGAATTACTACATCAGAAACAACTAGATCGGGTTTGGTTTCAAAAATTTTATCCAAAGCTTTTTTACCGTCATTAACCATTACTACATTAAAATTATTAAGAATTAACTTGGAATCCAAAATGAAATTTGAACACTCTTTATCGTCAAGAAAAATAATTGTGGGCTTTTTTTTAGGCATAATTTTATTCTTTTAAATATTTCAAGCCGGGCATTTCGTTTCCGGATAAAAAATTTAACATCGCGCCACCGCCCGTTGATATAAAATCAATATAAAAAAACATTTTTGTTTTTTTTAAGATTTCCACCGTTTCTCCTCCTCCACAGACCGTAAAAGCTTTTCCGGAAGACAAAGAAGCAATTAATCTGCCCAACATTAAACTCCCATAAGTAAACTCTTTTATTTCTATTTTTCCCATTGGACCGTTCCATAATATTGTCTTGGCTTTTTTTAAAATTTCCGAATATTTTAAAATGGTTTTCGGTCCAATATCTAAAATAATTTCCTCTTCTTGGATTTTGTCAAAATCTTTCATTTTTAAATTATCGGCAAAATCCAAAGATAAAGAAGTTAAGAAATCGTCCGGTAATATTATTTTTTCAGATTTTAAAAAATTTTTTGCATCTTTAATTTCTCTTTCATCTAAAAAAGACTTTCCGATTTCCAGCCCTTTCGCTTTTAAAAAAACATTAGCCATCGCTCCGCCAATTAAAATTTTATTTACTTTCGGCAGTAAATTTTCAATCAATTTAACTTTAGTCGCCAACTTTACTCCTCCCAATAGAACCACGTACGGTTGTAAAGGGTTTTTTAATAATTTTGATAAATATTTTATTTCTTTTTGCATTAAAAGACCGGCAAAGGAAGGAATAAACTTGGAAATATTATGAACAGACGCTTGTTGGCGATGAGAAACCGCAAAAGCATCATTAACAAAAATATCGCCCAACTCCGCCAATCTTTTTGCAAAACTTAAATCATCGTTTAATTCCCCCTTATAAAAACGCAAATTTTCCAATAAAACAATTTCGCCGGCTTTTAAATTTTCTATTTTCTTTTTTGACGATAAATTAAAAGGATTGGTTAAAAAAATTATCTCTTGAGCCAATATTTTTTCCATTTCTTGACCAACAAATTTCAAACTAAATTCACTTGTTCTCTTTTTCGGTCTCCCCAAATGGCTTAATAAGATAATTTTTCCTTTTTTATTTCTTAAAAAATCAATCGTCGGAATTATCGCTTTAATTTTTGAATCATCTAAAATTTTTTTATTTTTCAAAGGAACATTCAAATCC
>JALULG010000063.1 GCA_027040785.1 bacterium | reverse complement strand
CAGCTGTTTTGGTTACTAAGTTAAAGAGTAACAAAGACAAAGACACGCTCATTGTTACTTCTATTCAAAAGATGAGCAACATAGACAGCGAAGATGGTGGGCTAAAAGCAAAAGACATAGAGCTTATGCGTTCAAAAAGAGTCGTGTTCATCGTCGATGAAGCACACCGTTCTACCTTTGGGGACATGCTCGTTACCATTAAAAACACCTTTCACAATGCTCTGTTTTTTGGTTTTACAGGTACACCCATACAAGATGAAAATCAGAAAAAGAACAATACAACGGCTACCGTGTTTGGTAATGAACTACACCGTTATAGTATTGCCGATGGTATACGAGACAAAAATGTACTTGGGTTTGACCCCTATAAGGTGTTGACCTATAAAGATAGAGATGTAAGAAGAGCCGTAGCCTTACATGAAGCCAAAGCCAAAAATGAAGCAGAGGCATTGAGTGACCCTAAAAAGAAGATAGTTTTTAACACGTTTATGAACACTTTAAAAATGGCAGGGTATAAAGATGCTGATGATAAATATGTAAAAGGCATAGAGGACTATTTGCCAACATCGCAGTATGAAAGAGATGAGCATTATGGTTCAGTGGTTAAAGACATTGTAGACAATTGGATGACGCTTAGTCAAAACTTTAAATTTCATGCTATTTTTGCAACGAGTAGCATACCTGAGGCGATACACTACTACAGGTTATTGAAAGCCAAAGTGCAAGAGGAGAAGCTTGACTTAAAGATTAGCGTACTGTTTGACTCGACGATTGACAATGATGAGGGAGCAAAGACAGCCTTTAAAGAAGATGGTTTGGTTGAGATTATTGAAGATTATAATGAACGCTATGAACAAGACTTTTCTTTGAAAAACTTCTCTAAATTAAAAAAAGATATTGCTTCACGATTGGCACATAAACAACCCTATCTTAACATAGAAAAAACACCACAAAAGCAAATAGATTTGCTCATAGTCGTTGACCAAATGCTAACAGGTTTTGACTCTAAGTGGATTAACACGCTCTACCTAGACAAGATGTTGAAGTATGAAAACATCATACAAGCATTTTCACGAACCAACAGACTTTTTGGAGCAGACAAACCTTTTGGGACTATTCGCTACTACCGAAAACCCCATACGATGGAAGAGAACATTAAAACAGCCATTAAGTCCTACTCTGGCGATAAACCGTTCAATCTATTTGTTGACAAGCTAGAGCATAACCTTAAAAAACTCAATGATACTTTTGATGAAATTGTAGAACTGTTTGAAAATGCGAAGATTTCTAACTTTGAAAAGCTTCCTAAAGAGAGTGCTGAACGTGCCACGTTTGCCAAACTGTTTAAACTGTTTAATGACACATTAGAAGCTGCAAAAATACAAGGTTTTAAGTGGGGTAAAGATGAACTTAAGCTTGATGAAAAGACCTATTTGACCTTAGTACAACGGTACAAAGAGCTTTCACGTGGAAGTGGAGGAGGTGGGGTTACTGTTGATGTACCTTTTGAAATAGAGGGCTACATAACCGAAATAGACACCGACAAGATAGACAATGACTTTATGAACTCACGTTTTGATAAGTATCTGAAACTCATTACACAGGGCGATGAGGTAGAAATAGAAAAAACATTAAACGAATTGCATAAGTCATTTAGCTCACTTAGCCAAGAGGAGCAAAAGTATGCCAACATTTTTCTGCATGACATACAACGAGGCGATGTTGAGCTAGATGAAACAAAAAGCTTTAAAGAGTACATTACCCAATACCAAGCCAATGCACAAGATGCCGAGGTGAGAAAGCTGGTAGAAGCCTTTGGATTAGATGCTACAAAACTCCAAGAGATGATGAAAATAGAAATTAACGAGAACAACATCAATGATTATGGTCGTTTTGATGAACTTAAAAATAGTGTTGACAGAGTTAAGGCTAAAGTCTATTTTGAAGATTTGGAGGGAAATACTATACCTGCTTTTAAGGTTAGTATGAGAGTAGATAGGGTGTTGAGAGATTTTGTTCTTAATGTAGGGGATGAGGAGTAAATGAAAATAAAAACACTACTACTTATAATCTTAAGCACCATACTAAATGCCACAGATGACCCATACATTAATGTAAAATTAGGACTAGGTTGGATGTTTAAAAATTTTGAGGTAACTTTGTCTGATTAGTCAACTTCTCATAGTAAAGAGGAAAATTATGTTTGAGCTTATCGATTATATAATTCATTTCTAGTAAAAGTCTCTTTGGATGTCGCTTGGGGTCTAAATAGCTGGGAGCATTTGTTAAGGCTATTAACATAATTATTTCGTAGCTATTAAGTTTATTTGGTTTTTTATGAAAATAACCTTTTGTTGCCTCTTTTAAGCCATGATAACTTTGACCATAATAAGCAGTTTTAAAATAGAGATTAGCAGTTTCTTCAAAAGTTAAATGATGACTTATCCATACTTGAATAGCATATTTTTTGAAACGTTGATGCCTTAAATTAGAAAGGTTATTAACAACCCAATAGCTAACTTTATAACTTGGACTCATAAACGAATTATTGTTTATGAAGTATTGGGCAACATCATGAATTGGATATATTGGTTTCATCTCAATCACTTTGGGTCGTTTTCGAGAATAAGGGCGTATTTTTGGGCTTACCCATAAAGCAGAATAGTAATCAGAGTTATATGAAATTTGCTTAATACTGTAAACACTTAAGTCTACATCTTTTAGTAGATAACGATATCCTGCATAGACAAGTAAATATAGCAAAACAAATAAAAAGATAACTGTTTTTATAATGAAGTTTATTATTTTATACATTACGTTATTATACCTGATATAATAAAGTATATAAAAAAAGGGGTTTACAGTAACATGATAGGTATTATATTTATATTTTTACTCATGATATCGGTACGTTTAACGACTTCATTAGAGCTTGGATGTTGGGGGACTGCTGGGTATGCAGTTCTTTTTTCAGGAATGATATTTCATCAGTTGATGGAGTTTAAAAAAGATGTGAGTTCCTTTGCTTGTCCTGCCTGTCTTGAAGGTTCACTTTGTCAAAAGTTTTGTAAGAGCAGGGTAGTTTATGCCTTAATAGCAGTGACTATTTCATCAGTTATGGCTGTGTCACTCTTGTCGTTTTTGGTCTTGACTGAGAAGTTTTTCCTGCTAATTATTGGAATGGACATGTTTGTCTTTCACTACCTTTTTACCCATTGGAATTTAAGTAAAAATACCGAGCTAGTAAAAGGAGCTAGCAAAATAGTGAGTGAAGTGGCTATTAACTTTTTTAATATATTACTGCTGATTGCCATGTTGGTTGCCTTAGAACTTATGTATATACGTGAAGTTCAAATGAGTCCAGAGATATTCTCAACTATTAATGAGACGATTCATCATAGCTGTAAAGTGTTTCAGCATATTTTACGAACTAAAGAGTTTACTGACTCCTCTATATATGCGATGAGAAGTATTGAGGGAATTGGTAACGTTTTGTTTGCTTTCTTTTACATCTCTACTTTGTCACTTTTTCCTATGACAGCCATTACACTTTTGTATAAATTTGGTATAAAAACTCAGCTAAAGCTTACTCAAAAAAACAGAAAGGAGTCATAATGAGATATTTTTTGATGTTTGCTTTTTTAGTTAGTTTCTCTGCTTGTGACAATAAAGAAAAAGTAAAATATGTAGCACAAAGTGCTTATGATGAGTTAAATTTAAAATACAAAGAGCTAGAACTAAAAAACAGATTACTTAAAAAAGAAAATATAAAACTAAATAATGAAAATGAGCTTTTAAAACATGACTTAGAGAAGTATAAGAATGGTTTTAAAAGCATGTATGAGTAATCTCTTTCAACCTCCCTCTTATAAGAGTTTTGCTACCATCACGTTTTAAATAATATATAGGAATATAATATGAGTAAAATAGCCATTATGGGTGCTATGCCTGAAGAGATAGAACCACTATTAGCC
>JALULG010000062.1 GCA_027040785.1 bacterium | reverse complement strand
AAAAAAAATTAAAAAAACTTTAAAAAAGAGGTTCAAAAATTAAAAAAAAAAGACTTGGAAACAATCTTTGAATCTTTAAAAAAATTAATTATAAATTTAGCAAAAAAATTTAAAATAAAAACAATTATCTTGGGTGGAGGAATAATACATCGAAAAAGAAAAGAAATAAAAACTAATTTTAAAAATTTTAAATCTTTAAAAATTATCTTACCCAAAAATAAAACAGAAAATAACGGACTTTTGGGGGCAATATATTTGATTAAAACAAAAAAATCCTTAAAAATACCTTAATACGATTATTATGTGTGTGAACATTCAAGTATTGACAAAATAAAGAAAAATGTTATAATTTAAAAGTATTTATTCTTAATTATTAAAAATAAAATATGGCTCATAAGAAAGCGGGCGGATCCAGTTCCAATTTAAGAGATTCGGAATCAAAAAGATTGGGCGTAAAATTGCACGATGGACAATTTGCTAAAAGCGGTTCAATTATTATTCGCCAAAGAGGAACTAAATTTCACCCAGGAGAAAATGTAATGGTCGGAAAAGATTATACAATATTCGCTAAAATTGCCGGATATGTAAAATTTTCCACCAAAAAATTGAAAAAATTTAACGGAAAATCAAAGATAACCAAAATTGTTAGTGTTATCAAAAAATAATTATTTCAAAAACAATATAAAAACAAAAAACTCTTTTAAAAGAGTTTTTTGTTTTTGGAACAATAAATTACGTTAAATTTTTACCTTTTTAAAACCGAAATAAAGGCCTTAACCGGAATATTTACTTTTCCTTTTCCCATCGCCATCATTTTTTTCTTTCCTTTTTTTTGTTTTTCCAAGAGTTTTCTTTTTCTGGTTACATCACCCCCGTATAATTTAGCGGTTACATCTTTTCTCATTGCGGAAAGTCTTTCTCCGGCCACTATTTTTCCGCCAACACTGGCTTGAATTTTAACCATAAACATTTGTTTGGGAATGGTTTCTTTTAATGATCGGACAATCCTCTTCCCTACCTTAAAGGCCTCATCTTTATAAACTATTGATGATAAAGAAGGTATTAATTCTTCAGCGATTAAAATATCCAATTTAACAACTTCTGTTTTTTGGAACTTAAAAAACTCATAATTCAAAGAAGCATAGCCAGATGAAATACTTTTTAATTTATCATAAAAATCAACCAATAAAGAAGTTAAAGGGATTTTATAATGCAAAACAACCCGATTTTCATCAAGATATTCCGTATTTTCATAAAACCCTCGTCTTGACTCAACCAATTGCATTATTGACCCCAAATAATCTTTCGGAGTAACAATATCCAATTTCATTATCGGTTCCTCCACATAATCAATCATTGTCGGATCAGGCAATTCCTGAGGATTACTCACTTCCACCAAAGAACCGTCTTTTTTCTTCACTTTATATTTTACCGAAGGGACCGTAATAACCAAGTCCAAATCAAACTCTCTTTTTAAACGTTCTTGGATAATATCCAAATGTAACATTCCTAAAAATCCGCAACGAAAACCATATCCCAAAGCCGGAGAATGTTCGGTTTCATAAGTTAAAGCCGCATCATTCAATTTTAATCTTTCCATTGCATCTCTTAAAATCGGATAATCATTCCCTTCTTTGCAAAAAATACCCGAAAATACCATTGGCCTGACTTCCTTGTATCCGGAAAGAGCTTTTATTTTCTCTCCCGTTTCTTCCGCTTTTTTCAAATCTTTTATCTTAGTAACAGTATCACCGACCCGACATTCGGAAACACTTTTAAATCCGGCAATTAAATAACCTATTTCTCCAACCGATAATTTTTCCCCTTTTGTTAATTGAGGAGCAAAATATCCGATTTCCAAAACTTCACCTTCATTTTTAGTGGCCATTAATTTAATTTTATCCCCCACTTTTACCTCACCGTCAACTACCCTAAGATAAGCGATTACCCCTTTGTATTCATCATAAACAGAATCAAAAATTATGCTTCTAAAAATATCTTTTTGACCTTTTGGGGAAGGAATTTTTTCTATCACTCTGTCTAAAAGTTTTTCCACACCTTCTCCGGTTTTTGCCGAAACCGATAAAATGTCATCTTCATCGCAACCCAACAAATTAACAATTTCTTTTTTGATTTTTTTCGGCTGAGCGGCCGGCAAATCTATTTTGTTCAAAACCGGAATAATTTCCAAATTTTGTTCCAATGCTAAATATAAATTAGCTAAAGTTTGCGCTTGTATTCCCTGAGTGGCATCCACCAATAAAATTGCTCCTTCAACAGACGCCAAAGAACGGGAAACTTCGTAATTAAAATCAACATGACCGGGAGTATCAATCAAATTTAAAATATAATCCTTATATTTCATTCTAACCGGTTGCAATTTAATGGTAATCCCTCGCTCTCTTTCCAACTCCATTTGATCAAGAATTTGATCTTTCATTTTTCTTTCCTCAACCGTTTTGGTTATTTCCAAAAAACGATCAGCCAATGTTGATTTACCGTGATCTATAT
This sequence comes from bacterium, assembly GCA_027040785.1. GTDB lineage: Bacteria > Patescibacteriota > Patescibacteriia > JAACEG01 > JAACEG01 > JALULG01. The sequence goes on along the minus strand of JALULG010000062.1, from coordinate 9,765 downwards.
GAGCAATAATACAAAAATTTTTAATATTATCCATATTTTTTATCTTCCACAACATTTTTTGTATTTTTTTCCGGAACCGCAAGGACAAGGATCGTTTCTGCCAACTTTTTTGCCGTCTTTTCCAATAAGTTTTTTGGGAATATTATCTGTTTTTTCTCGTTTTTCCACTTCTTTTCCCATAGCATTGCTTCCCCATTGAGAATCAAAATCACCTGTTTTTTCCGGAGCTGTTATTTGAATATTTTGAGTTTCCATAATTGTTGGGGCAAATTCTTGAACGTCTCCCGTTTTAAAAATACTGTAAACCACTTGTTTTTGGATTAAATTCATTAATTCGGTAAACAAACGATAAGCCTCTTTTTTATATTCCACCAAAGGATCTTGCTGTCCGTAACCGCGTAAACCAATACCGGACCTTAAATGATCAATCGCTTCCAAATGATCAATCCATAAACTGTCAATCGCTCTTAACATTATTTCTTTTTCTATTTCAACCATATCAATATTGTTTTTTTGCAAATTTTCTTTAATTTTTTGATAATTATTTTTAGCGATATCCAATAAATAATCTATTATCTTACTCCTTAATTCCACTTTATAATTACCATTTTTTTCTTTAACGGGAATATTCTCAATCGGAACCCTCTTTTCTTTTGGTAAACCAAAAATACTATTGGCCACTTCATAAATTTCTTTAATATTCCATTTTTTCATATCTTCATCAGCCGTATGAAACATTACCACTTGTTCTATTTCGCCCTCAATCATTTTTAAAATATCATCTTTAAAAATATCTTTAATTTCTTTATCTGCATTTTTCTTTTCTTGATAAGAATGAAAATTTTTCAAAATTTTATTTCGTTTTTTATAAATCACTTCCCGATGTTTATTGATTACATCATCATATTCCACAATATGTTTCCTAATATCAAAATTATTTCCCTCAACTTTCTTTTGAGCTTTTTCAATAGACCGCGATATTATCTTGTTTTCAATCGGCATATCATCGGGAAAATTAAAACGTTCCATCATCTTTTTCATTCTTTCTCCGCCAAAAATTCTCATTAAATCATCTTCCATTGAAACAAAAAATTGGGTGGAACCGGGATCTCCTTGACGTCCGGCTCGTCCACGCAATTGATTATCAATTCTTCTTGATTCATGCCTCTCGGTTCCGATAATATGCAAGCCACCGGCTTGAACAACAAGATCGTGCGATTTTTGCCATTCTTCTTTACTATCAAAAGATTCTTTTGCTCCTCCCAAAATAATATCAACACCCCTACCGGCCATATTGGTGGCAATAGTTACCGCGCCCGGCTTTCCGGCATCAGCGATAATTCTTGCTTCCTTTTGATGGTTTTTAGCGTTTAACAATTCATAATCTATCCCTTCCCGAGAAAGCATTTCACCCAACAATTCATTTTTTTCAATGGAAATGGTTCCAACCAAAATTGGTTGTTGTTTTTTGTGTCTTTCTTTAATCTCTTTAATAACGGCTTTAAACTTCCCTTCTTCGGTTTTAAAAATTTTATCCGGCAAATCTTTTCTGATTACCGGTTTATTGGTCGGAATTTCAGTTACCTCCAAATTATAAATCTTATAAAATTCTTCCGCCTCGGTCATTGCGGTTCCGGTCATTCCGCTTAATTTATCATATAAACGAAAATAATTCTGAAAAGTAATGGTTGCCAAAGTAATACTTTCCTGTTGTATCTCAACTCCTTCTTTCGCTTCTATGGCCTGATGAAGCCCCTCGGAATAACGCCTACCAAACATTAAACGACCGGTAAATTCATCAACTATAACCACTTCACCGTCTTTAACAACATAATCTCTATCTCTTTTAAACAAAGTTTTCGCTTTTAAGGCCTGCTCAATATGATGAACTTCTCTCACTCCTCCCGCCGTATAAATATTATCCACACCCAACAATTTTTCCATTTTATTCAAACCTTCTTCCGTTAAAGTCGCCGCTCGCATTTTTTCATCAACATTATAATCTTCATTTTCTTTTAATTTTTCAACCAAAGCGGCAAATTTATAATATTTTTTAGTGGAATCTTCAGCCGGCGCGGAAATTATCAAAGGAGTTCTGGCTTCATCAATTAAAATACTGTCAATCTCATCAACAATAGCAAAATTAAGTTCTCTTTGCACTTGCTGATCAAGACTTTGAGCCATATTATCTCTTAAATAATCAAAACCAAATTCATTATTGGTTCCATAAACAATATCCGCATTGTAGGCCTCTTTTCTGCTCACCAAGTGCATATAATCTTCCACTATCTCCACTCCGGCATCTCTGATTTTATCTTTTTCCGGTTTGTCAATTTCCAAATACAAAAAGGCCTGTTCATGAACAATACAAGAAGTTCTTAAACCAAGCAAATGATAAACCTGCCCCATCCAAGCGGCATCTCTTTTGGACAAATAATCATTAACAGTTACCACATGAACACCGCGACCGGTTAAAGCGTTTAAATAAATAGGCAGAGTGGCGGTCAAAGTTTTTCCTTCTCCGGTTTTCATTTCAGCGATTTCACCCCTATGTAAAACAATGCCCCCGAATAATTGAGAATCATAATGACGTTGCCCCAAAGTTCTTTTAGCGGCTTCCCTCACCAAAGCAAAAGCGTCCGGCAAAATTTTATTCAATATTTTTTTCTCTTCCTCTTTGTTTTTGGCTTTTTGAACTTTTTTCTTAAATTCTTTGGTTTTTTCTTTTAATTCTTCATTGGCCAACTTACTGTATTTTTCTTCTTTTTTGTTTATCTCGTCAACAATTGGTTGTAATTTTTTGATTACTCTTTTATTGGGATTTCCAAAAATTTTATTCAATAAAAACATAACAGATAAAAATCTTTAAATAATTTAATACTTTAATTTATTTATTTATCTTACCCTTAATTTTTCTTTTTGTAAACATCTAAGGGACTGCTATTCCGAATTTATTTCAGTATTATTTCAGGGTCTCATGATTAATTCCACCATCACCCTGAATTTATTTCAGAGTCTCATAGATTTTAGATTTTACTCTATCCCGAGATGCTGAAATAAATTCAGCATGACAGGGGAGGAGAGATGCTGAACTAATACCGAATAAATTCAGTACAAGATTCAGTATGACAGGAAAAAAGCACTGTCACCCTGAACTTGTTTCAGGATCTCAGGGTTTAAGGTTTTTACATTGTTTTCCGAAATGCTGAAATGAATTCAGCATGACAGGGGAGGAGAGATGCTGAACTAAATTCAGAATGACAGGGAGAAATTCAGGAGTACATATTTAAAAACCACCTTCCGGTGGTTTTTAAAAAAATTTTCAAATTTTTATTCTTCAATTTCCGGTTCTAATCTTTCCGAAAGATCTCTTTTTAAATTTTCTTTCCTTGGTCTGCCTTGTAATTTTTCTTTATGCCTTTTTAAAACAACCTTTAAATGATCTTTTGTTTTATCAATCGCCTTTAGCAGTTCTTTTTCCGTTTTTCTCACTCTTAACAATTTTTGAGGAACTGCCAAATTGACTTCGCAAAAATATTTTTCGCCTTTTTTATGTTTGGCGCTTTCCATACCGATCTCCACCTTTGCTTCTATTATCTTTTTAAAATACTTTGTTAAAGAAGCGATTTTCTTTTCCGTATAATCTTTAATGTCCGGAGTTAATTTTAAATTTGTCACCTTGATTGAAATTTGCATATTTTTTTATTTAATTATTTCATAGTCCTTCCCCCTTTTTTTAAAATCAACAAAGTTAATTGTTTTAATTTCTTTCAAATCGTTCAAATCGTTTGCTTTTAAAATAGTTGGTGAAACAGTATATAATGTATTGTCAATATAAAGACTTCGTCTAATCGGACGATACAAATCAACATTTCTTAAATTTTCCTTAGCGGAATGATCATCTTCTTTTTGTCCTACATTAACATTATGAGTAATTTTCCCTTTTAATTCAATTCCTTTCTCAGTAACCTTAAAAACAGCCGCTTCAAATAAATAATTTTGCACAAAAATGGTACCAAAACCTTCCCCCTCACTATAAGTCTTTCCATATTCGGAAACCGGAATTACCAATAAATTTTTCTCTTTGGAAAATAAAACCGCTTTATGATCTCTTAACGCTTCCGAATATGAACCGGCGCCACCCAAAACATAATTATCAACCTCTTTCAAATTATTCACATCACTAACATCAAATAAAGAAATTTTCACTCCTTTATTACGTCTATTTTCCACTTCTCTACCAATACCGATAATTAAATTTTCATTATAAGGATGCAAATATGATGAATATCCCGGAATTTTTAATTTACCCAAAACATTAGGATTTTTCGGATCACTCAAATCAATGGCAAAAAGAGGGTCCATTTCCTTAAAAGTCACCAAATAAACCCTATCACCCATAAAACGAGCCGAGTAAATTCTTTCTTCCGGTGCCAATCCTTCAAGTTTTCCAATAAGCTTCATATCTTTATCCAAAACATAAACATTGTTTCCTTTTTTACTTAATTCTTTTAAGTCCTTTTCAGTTTTTTTGTCAAAAACATAAGACTCACCATGCTTCTTAGTCATTTCTTTTACTTCCTCCACCGCCTCCATAAAATTCCTATAAAAATTCCAATAATCTCTTTTGGATGTGGCAATTCTAAAATTTCCTTTATATTCATCCATTGAAAATTGGTTTAAAACATAACCGGGAACATCATTGCTATTCTGATATTTAATTTTTCCATTATCAATAAGTATTTTATGGATAACCGTTGTATTTAATTTTGGAATAATTATTTTTAAATTTTTCCCAACAACATCCAATGCTTTTCGGGATAATTTTAATTGTTCTTTTTCCGATAAAGACATCAAATAATTTTCCAATAAATTCATTGCCTTTTCCATTTTTTCCTCATCACTTAAAATATCTTCACTTATACCGTTTATTTCCTTAATTTTCCTTTGAACATCTTTTGGCAAATCGGAAAGCATATTATCATAAAGTATCTTGTAAATTATCACACCCTCATTAAGTCCTTTATTGTAAGTCAAATAAATATTGTTTTGAGAAACATAAATAGTTGAATCTCTATCAAGTAAATATACTTCCGTATTAACTTTTTCTCTCGGATCTTTGATGTTTACCGAAGAAATTGAAGTATAACCATAAGAACGATTTAAAGAATCAACATAATAAACCGGAACTTTTATTTTTTCATTTAAAACTTTTTCACCGCTTAAAATCCTTGGGACAGGTAATTCATCTTTATAGTAATAAGCTTTTTGAGATGTAATTAAATATAAATAATCTCCAATTAATCTTGTGCTGACTATTCTGCCTTCAAAGTCCAAATCTTTGATTTGAACCGGATTTTCTTTGTTACTGATATCAAAAATTTTTACAAAACCGTAATAAGAGGGTCTTTGAAATTTTTTATAAAAAGATTTTTTTACAATTTCCCGGTCTCTACCATAAACAACCAAACGATTATCTGAAACATAAATTTCTCTCGGTTGTGAATTTAATTTTATTTGCGCCAAAACTTTTTCTTTTTCAGCCGGGTAAGCGTCAATAATATAAACGCTTTGTCCGGAAACAATATAAATATATTTTCCATCGGTTTTAACAATATCCGCTTCGTCAACACCTTCAACTTGAACATTGGTTTTGGAATAATCAGTATTATCGGAATAATTTAAGGTTTTTAAAGAAGCATTTGAAGAAAAATCGTCTCCTATAACCCCTAAATCGCCCTCAAAAGAACTACCATAAAGATCATAACCATAATTATATCTATAATGATTTTTTTGCTGTTTTTTTAAAAATTTTTTCAATTCATCATAATTGGCAAATTTTTTAACCTTTGATTGACTTGCCAAAATACTCTCAACAGAGCTGTTTTGAAACCCACTATCTTTAATTGTTCTTCCTCTTAAATAAACTTCTTTACCGGGATTTTCTTTCATGACGTCTGAAAAAGCCGGAATAAAAAGAAGAATAAAAACAATCATAATCACAACCAAAGAAGAAATTGTGATATTCAAAAACCAATCCGGAGATTTTTTTTCAATTGGTTTTGGTTTTTCAAAAGGAGATCTTGGAGTAGGCATATAAAAAAGTTAATAATTATTTTATTTTATAATAACATATTTTTTAAAATAAATCACCTTGCCAAAAAACTTTTCAATAATTTTTTTTGATCTTTTTCAGACAAAAGAAAATCTTTTTTTCTCCTTTCTCTTTGACGAGTAATTTCGTATAAAAAAATAGCCGTTGTGACCGAAACATTAAAACTTTGCACCATCCCTTTCATTGGAATATATATTTTTTGATGAGCCAATTCTATCGCTTCATCGGAAAGACCGCTGTGTTCATTGCCAACCAATAAAGCGATTTTTTCTTCTTTTAAAAAATCAGTTTTGTAAATATTATTCATTTCATCTTTATCCAAAACAGTTGCGAAAATTTTATATCTTTGACGGCGAATTTTTTTTAAACATTCTTTGCTTGATTTAAAAATTTCCACATCAATCCATTTATTGGCGGACGAAGAACTGACTTTACCGACCTTTTTCGGATTATAAGCAGGCACTTTTTGAAAAATAAAATAAACTTTTTGAACTCCAAAACCATCAGCGCTTCTTAATATGGCGCCGGCATTATGGGGATCATAAATGTCCTCCAAAATCAAAATCAAATTTTTTTGATGATTGGCAACTACTTTTTTAAATTTTGCCAATCTTTTTTCGGAAATAATTATTTTATTATTTTTATAAATCATAATTCTAGTTTCTTCTTTTTATAATAATAAAAATATATCACGCTTAAAATAAAAACAAAAAACACAGCCAAAAAAGTGAATTCTTTTAAATATTTATTTACATATTTCTCGTTTTCGCCTAAAAAATACCCCAATAAAGATAAAATCGCCACCCAAATACCGGCTCCAAAAGCGGTGTAAACGGTAAATTTGCTAAAATTCATTTTTGCCAAACCGGCCGGGAAAGAAATATATTGCCTTAAAACCGGAATTAAACGACCGTTAAAAGTGGAAATATGTCCGTGTTTCTCAAAAAAATTTTCAATTTTTCGCAGTTTTTTTTCTTTAAGAAATTTTAAAATTAATTTTCGTCCGTATCTATGAGCTAAAAAATAATTAAACCATGCACCAACCACAGAACCTAAAATTCCAATCAAAATAACCAAAAAAATATTCATTCCGCCTTGATAAGCCAAATAACCGGCCGGGATCATTACTACCTCGCTCGGAAACGGAAAAAAACTGCTTTCCAAAAACATTAAGAAAAAAATACCCAAATAACCAATAGTCCCGACAGAGAAAACTAAAAAATTTACAACATCATGATACATATTAATCAAACTTGAATTATTGTTTAATTTTAACTTATTTGAAATTTTAAAGCAAAGAAAAAAACAGGTAGGATACCACCTGTTTATAGTAAATTTTTTTGAACATTTTACCAGGAGAGAGTTAGCTCTCCTTTTTTTTGATCAAAATAAAACTTATAACTCCTGGTCTGGAAAATATTTAAGGAATATTCCCCGGTCTCATCAATTACTTTCATCAGAATGAGATTTCCGTTTCTGTAAAGGGAAACGGCCCCCACAAGACGAGAATTAATCTCGTCAATTTCCGCTACTACGGAATAATTACTCCCCATAATAACCTGGGAGCAATTTTCTGTGGCCACCAGTTTCTCGGCACGATCTGAGTCGGAAAATAAAGCGGCCTGAACAGAAAATGGGATAACAAACAAAACAGAAAACAAAACGCAAAGAACAATTAATCTTTTCATAACTTCCTCCTTTTGTTTTAAAAGATTCTTAAACTTAAATAAAAAACAAATTTAAAAAAAAGTCAAATATTAATACTTAAAATCGAAATATTACAAACCAATACCAACACCCTCTTTTTTTAAAATTTTAATTACCCTTCCTTATCACGCTTTAAATTCCGGTAATTTCCGAACTATATTTTTTCTTTTTATTAAAAAATAATATAAAACCGCTCCAATAAAATTAAAGAAAAACAACAATAAAACCCATAAAGTTTTATCATCAAAATCCCTTTTTAAACAATCAATCAACATCCAAAGCCAAAAAGCGAAAGCCAAAAGAAAAACAGGTCCCAAAATCGCGAAAACTTTTTTAATGGTTTTTAAAACATAAGATGAACCGATTTTTTTATAAAAATCACTTTCTATCAAAAGCCATTTTCCATTTTCTTTTTCAAAAATAAAATAAGTTGACAAACCGTTAATAGACCAACCGGAACCTTGAGCGGAAAAATTCGCTTTAACTTTTATTTTGTTTTGATTTAAAAATTCTATATTTTTATCAAACGGATTATAATCAAGCCGATAATCAACCCCTCCTCTTATACTTTCCTGAATTTCCTCTTTCAGCTCTTGATTTTTCTCGGATAATATGGGACTTATTTTATTTATATCTCCCAAATTAATTCCCTCAACCAAGGTATTTAAATTTTCCATAATCTCCCTTTTGTCTTTTTGAGAAAGAGTATTTTGCGCAAAAACGTTTAAATTAAAGAAAAAGAAATTTATCAAAAATATTAAAATAATTTTTTTCATAAATATTTTATTTTAAAATTTAATTAAAAATTTTATTTGGACACTACAACAGTTTTAGCTAAAATATCACCTATTCTTTGTTTTTTCTTCGTCACCCAAACGGAAATGGCCCCGAGCAAATAAAAAACCGGCAAAAAATCAATTATTCGCATAATATTTCGAATAAAAGAGCTTTTCAAATCTATATTTTCTCCATCAACCTTAACCACCCTTATATTGGTTGCGAATTTTCCCAAAGTTCCGCCAAATTTCCATTCAAGAACTATAAAATAACCAAAAGATATTACGAAATATAAAAAAGCGGACAAACCGCATAAACCATGAAAAACCTTTCCCTTAATTGAAGTAGTAACGCTTCCGATTTTAAAGCTTGAATTACAACCACCAACATAAGTGATATTAAAAATTTTCGCAAAAAAATAATAAACCAAAAACAAAATTATTCCATCAATCACCAATGCCAAAAAACGCCTACCAACCCCTTTATAATTCATTCCGGCTGTTTGAGCATTAACCATACCCCAAGCAACATTAAACTCTTATTCATTTGCCCCTCCGTCTATGGCAAGTTTTTTTAATTTTTCAAATGAATAATCAGAGTTTGTTTTAATCCACTCTGCCAATTTTTTTACTTTTTTTTAAGTCCATAAAAGTGTGTTTAAAATAAATAATAATATATAAATTTTTCAATTTTTAACACAATCCAAACCTCTATACATAAATCCATAAAATTAAAGACTTTTTTTAATGTACCTAATAATTCCTCTATGTATTAAAGATGCAAGAAAAATCCAATAAATTAAATCAAATGGTAATAATCCAAGGATATAAAGTGTTTCACCGCTAAGACACCCGACTTCTTTCTCTGAACCTTGATTTCTTAAAAGATTGGGCAAATTAGTAAAAGTAAACGAAACCGGTCTTAATACGGGATTAAACTTAATAATTGCTCCACACCCCAAACAAAATCCATCGGAACAAATAGGTCAAGACGGATACCCAAAAGGAAGCGATAAAATTAATAATGTTAACACAACAATTGATACAAAAATTTTCTTTTTTAAGATAAATTTGGGCATATTAAATAAAATTTAGTTTACTAATTTTATATAATTATAACATATAATTTTGATTTTTTAAAAAACCCTTGCAATAACAAGGGTCGAT